>CALFNL010000291.1 GCA_937902875.1 uncultured Bacteroidota bacterium
TTCTGAATTATTTTTACGTATTCCTGATCACCAGGGCCCTCCATTTGCAGGCTCCACGATTTCCTTTCACAAATTCCGATTCCCTAATCATTCCGGGTGATGCTATTGGTGATGGGCTAATGCATCCTCAATCAAAGCCGAATAAAATTCCTTTAAGGTCCATCCCATGGCCCTCACCTGCTGTGGCACTATGCTGGCCGCACTCTGCCCCGGCACGGTGTTGATCTCAAGCAAATATGGAGCCTTCTTTTCTTCATTGTATATGAAATCCATTCGCACTACCCCCCTGCAGTTAAAGATTTGGAATACTTTGCTGGCTATATCCCTGATTTGCCCGGCAACCGGCTCATCAATTTTAGCGGGTGTGATTTCTTCAGACATTCCAGCTGTATATTTTGCTTCATAATCGAAGAAATCTTTTTTGCTGATCACTTCGGTTATGGGTAATACTGTGATGCCCTTAATTGTTTTACATACCCCAACAGTGAATTCTCTGCCCGCGATAAATTCCTCCACCAATACCTGTTCATCTTCTTTGAATGCCTTTTCCAGGGCTGCAGATAATTTTTCGGGCAGAATCACTTTGCTCATTCCGATGCTGGACCCGCCATTATTAGGTTTTACAAATACGGGCAGGTGAAGCTGTTTCAAGACCTCCTCCGCGCTGCCGGGTTCATGCTTAAAGAGGTGCAACGACTTTGCCACATGCAGTCCCGCAAATGCTGCCACGGCAACAGTATATCTCTTATTGAAGGTAAGGGCGGAAGTAGCGCAGTCGCAGGTTGTATAAGGTAGATTCATCAGGTCGAAATATCCCTGCAATTTTCCATCTTCACCGGGCGTGCCATGAATCCCGATCAGGACCGCATTGAAAAATATCTTTTTTTCATTTATCTGCAATGAAAAATCATTCTTATCGATGGTTATCTTCACGCCTTCAGGCGATTCATAGGTCCATCCATCGGGCCGGATATCAATCTTGTAGATATTGTATTTATCCTTATCAACATTACTCATGATGGTAATGGCACTTTCATAGGAAATGACCGACTCGCCGGAATAGCCACCTGTTACGAACGCGATATTGGGTTTCATTCAAGAATATAGTTTGCCTGTAAAGAAACGATTTTTGCTTTCAATTTATGATATGGCGCTTTAAGATTGAAACTCTTTTTAATGAAATCTTAGGATATGGGCCAGCTCCTTCAACGGGCGCAACAACGCCTCAAATCCCGCGGCCACCGGTAAATCCTTATTCCTGATCCTTGCCAATTCCCTGGTTGCCGGTGTCTAGAACCATTTTCCATTTCCCGTTGTTCTGTTTTCTCCAGATGGTGACATAGGTACCCTTATAGGTGGAGTCATTTATTTGCATGCTATAGATTCCATAGGTAAATCCGAGATCTCCCGACCTTGACATGTCGGCTCCCTGAGGCTCCCAGGTGAGACTGAAACTGGAATCTTCAATGGAACTGAGATAATCCACGGCGAAAGCACCCACCAGGGGAAGCCGGTTTTGGCGTAATAATACGGCCTCATCTTCCATATATTCCAGGAAAGCCTGTTTCATCCCGGCTTCCTTAGACCGATTTGAAAAGTCCACATCCGTCTGCTGCATTTCGTTCAAAGCGTTCATCTGATCTGTGGGCTTGTGAAATTCCCAGTTGCAGGCGGCCAGGAATGGAATCGTAGCCAGAATGAGCGCAAATAATTTTTTCATGGCATATAAATTAAATAAAAGAGGTGAAGGACTTCCTTGATGCCTTCACCTCGTAGCGGGAAATATCACCCGCCTGTAATTGGCGTGATAAGCGCCATAATTTATAATTTATGGTTTAGCAGAATGAATCCGGTTCAGGAAAGATTGTTATGAAATACCGGTTTCAATCGGCTTCCCGTTGATTAGGTGGTCAAATTCCAAAGTGGCGACTCCTATACGTGCAGCCTGTCTTTCTTTGCCAATAGTTCTTCCACTGTTTCCTTGTACATTTCATCAGGAACACAGCAATCAACCGGGCAAACGGCAGCGCACTGAGGTTCTTCATGAAATCCCTGACACTCTGTACACTTATTGGGTACAATATAGTATATGTCAACACTTATTGGCGGGTTCCTTTGCTGAGCATCAATGGCAGTTCCATCCATCAATGTATAAGATCCCTTTATCGTAGTTCCATCGGCAATGGCCCATTCCACGCCTCCTTCATAAATAGCATTATTTGGACATTCTGGTTCACAAGCTCCGCAATTGATACATTCTTCCGTGATTTTTATAGCCATACTGATATACGTTTTATGTGGGTTGGTTTTCGGATTAGATTTGCACAGCAAATATACTCAGATCCGAACTAAAATGATATGCTGAATTTACAACAACGAATTCAAATATTGGCCGAATCAGGCAAATATATGCTGAGTGATGCGGAGCCATGGAAACTGGCCCGGAAGAAAGCATCGGAGAAAAATGCATGGTTCACGCTTGAATTCATTGATTCCGCCGTCAGAAATATCGCCCTGCAATTCCTGAACGAAAGAAAGCTTTGGGCCTGGGCCGGGCACTATAAAATCCCTGCCGAAAATCCAAGACCCTTCAATATCGGAATCGTAATGGCGGGCAATATTCCCCTGGTAGGTTATCATGATTTCTTATGCGCATTCATCAGCGGGCAAAAACAAACCATAAAACTTTCCTCGAAGGATGATGTACTCCTGGACCATCTCGTTTCGGTGATGATTTCCCTGGATGAAAGTGTTGCCGAATACATTCAATTCGCGCCTATGCTAAAGGGTTGTGACGCTTATATCACTACCGGCTCAAACAATTCGGCCAGATATTTTGAATATTATTTCAGGAAATACCCTCACCTGATACGCCGCAACCGCAGCTCAATCGCAATTTTGGACGGAACGGAAGATGCCGATGAATTGAGCAGACTGGCCGACGATGTTTATATGTATTTCGGAATGGGTTGCAGAAATGTTACCAAGATCTATGTTCCCGACGAATACGATTTTTTGCCCCTTCTTGAGGCTTTTGGGAAATATGATTACGTGATTGAAAATCATAAATACAAACACAACTACGACTACAACCTGGCCATACATATTATAAACAGGGATTATTATATGACCAATGGCTCCATCCTGCTGTTCGAAAATCCATCCATTTTTTCACCCGTTTCCCAATTACATTTTGAATATTACCGGCATCCCGGGGAGATCAATTCCGGACTGAATAGTCTGCACATCCAATGTATGGTAGGTCATGGTTACCTACCCTTTGGCAATGCGCAATCACCAGGATTGGAGGACTATGCCGATGGCCTGGATACTTTGAAATTTGTACTGGGCATTCAAAAATGAGAGCCTGACCTGGTTAGTTGAATTGATTCATGATAATGTTTCAGGAGGAGGAGCCGAAATGCCTGTTGCGGTTCCGGCATCTGAAGGCTGCTTCAAATTCCCGCAGGCAGTGGTGATCGAGGCTGAAATGCCCGCCCTCACTGAATCTGCCAAGGCTGGGCGGGCCAGAAGCGACCTTAGCATTTGTAACACAATAACATTCCTTAACAATTTCCTTAATCATTCTGTTGTAATTTTAATCTGATTTCTTAATTTACGAAGGTCTTCCTAATCATTTGTTAAACCAGTCCTGACCAGGGTGACAATTTGTACGTTGAAAACTAAATTGCAGGCGGGGCATATTTTTTGTGAAATAAGCCTGTCAGAAACAAATAAAATTATTCATTAAGATAAAATACAGAAAAGCGATGAAACTCAAACATGTGGTAATGACGGTCCTGATCAGCGCCGTCACATCATTTGGGGTGATGTATGGTTATAATCATTTCACTTCCAAACATATTGCCCTGCAAGAGGGGCTAAAAGTCCCCGCCAACTATGCGGGTATGTTTGATAGTAACAATAATAACAATGGTCCTGCCCCAGCTGATTTTGAACAGCCTGCCAAAACAGCTATTCCCGCTGTGGTGCATATCACAACGGT
>CALFNL010000292.1 GCA_937902875.1 uncultured Bacteroidota bacterium
GCTGCTCTCGCAATTCGTTCGGCCCTGGATTCCTTCAACACCTGGTCATCCCAGGATGTTTCATTGTATGGGTGCAGGAATAAATGCGAATGCCCCTCAATCAATCCAGGCAAGAGGGTCTTACCCCGGAGCTCGATAATGACCGTATTTGAATTCACTTTAAAATTGGATGGAGGCCCCAGTTCCTCAATCCTGTTATCTTTCACCAGCACCCACCACCCTACATGCATTTGTTCCCCATCAAAAACTGCCATTGGCCTGAGCAGATAAAATGAATCCTTTGAAACTGATTGCGCCGGAGCGGAAAATCCGAATCCAAGAAGAATACAAATGAATGTGAGAATTTTTTTCATGACCCGGTATGAGGAGCCCAAAGATTTTCGGGGTATTGCCCGCTGCCTACAAGATTGCTGATGGAAGCCTGCACGCCCGGGGCATCTTCCTTGTATGTAACGCCAAACCACTCGGAACTGGTAGGCAACACTTTCAAAACATGACCGGGCTTGCGGATGAATTCAGCGCCAACATCAACCACATATAATTCGGCTTTGGGATTGGATTTATTCTCCTTAATGAATCGATCAAACATATCCTTACATAAGTTGAACACGGCCGGAGTAAAACACCAGAAATTCATGGAAACCCTTGAATCAGCAGGAACCTCGGTTTTCTTTCCTTCTTCTTCATAAAAAATCTTTCTGTTCTCCATAAAAATTTTAGTGCGTTCGGCAATAGCCACGAGGTTGCCTCTGTCATCCACTTTGCAAACACCGCGACTTACGGACCCATTGGACGAAAGTGTCTTCACCAGGTCATAACCCACCAGGCTAAATGTTTTGTCATTGCATTCTGTTTTTAGGAATTGAGCCGCTTTTTCAAATGCATCGCGCCCATAAAAATCATCCGCATTGATCACCGCAAATGGTTCGTGAACCACGGGTGAGGCGCACAACACCGCGTGCGCGGTACCCCAGGGCTTGCTGCGGTTGTCTGGCAATTCCATACCGTCCACGAATGAATACATTTCCTGGAATGCGTACTCCACCTCGATCCTGCCCTTTAACCTGGGCTCGAATATTTCTCTGAATTCTTTCACGAAATCCTTTCGTACAATAAAAACACATTTTGCAAAACCGGAGTGAATGGCGTCATAGATGGAATAATCCATGATGGTCTCGCCGGAAGGGCCAAATTTTTGGATCTGCTTCAGGCTACCATACCTGGAGGCCATCCCCGCCGCCATAATAACTAGTGTTGATTTCATCGCCGCTGATTGAATTTAAATTGAGTGGTGCAATTGGAATCAGGACCTCATGCCGCATATTCCGGAAATGGCTGGTCTTTTTCAAGCTATTAATCCTTTTTGTTTAACTTAAGCTCCTCATGTTTCCTGAAAATTATTTCCCAGACGTTCGAAGCCCGAAAATAAAGAATATAGCTTGGATAAGAAAACAATAATGCATTGTATGGAAATTCTTCCAATCGATATAAGCAAGGCAACCATTCAAAAAATCAATAACGAAAGCACAAGAGCCGGTCTCGTAAATTTATCAGTGCTGCGACTTGACAGAATACATCCGGTGATCTCGGGAAATAAATGGTTCAAGCTCAAATATTATTTACAGAATGCCATGAGTAGCCATGTAAAATCGCTAATCACTTTCGGAGGACCCTACTCGAATCATATTGTCGCGACTGCCTTCGCCTCCCAATTGAATGGATTAAAGTCAGTGGGTATCATCCGGGGTGAAGAACCAGGAGTCTGGTCTCCTTCCCTGCTGGATGCGCATGGCATGGGGATGGAATTATATTTTATCAGCAGGGAAGAATTCAAATCCCCGGGCAGAGACCGGTTGATCCATTCATTCAATCGGAGCAATCAACCATTTCTCGTGGTTCCCGAAGGTGGATCGGGAGAGGCGGGGGTTCTGGGGGCCTCGGAAATATGGAACCTTGTTGAAAAAAGCGCTTACTCACACATTGTGGCCGCGGCTGGAACCGGTACCACCCTGGCCGGACTGCTGCGATCGGCAAATGCGGGGCAGGCGGTAATTGGGATCAGCGTGATGAAAAACAACCAGTCATTACAGAATCAAATAGAAACCCT
>CALFNL010000293.1 GCA_937902875.1 uncultured Bacteroidota bacterium
AAACGCTGAAAGCATCTAAGCGTGAAACCTTCCACAAGATGAGTTTACTTTTAAGGGTCGTAGTAGACTACTACGTTGATAGGCTACAGGTATAAAACTAGTAATAGTAAAGCCGAGTAGTACTAATTACCCGTAAGCTTTAATTTTATTTTTATTTTACGCGTTACTCGTTATTTCCCAATATGTAATTTATTCTGACTGCCTGATTTTGGGGGCTGGCCATATGCCTTTACCGCCAAACTAAAAATGGCAGTTGAACTTTTTATGGTGCTTTTACCGAGGGTGTTCACCTCTTCCCTTACCGAACAGAGAAGTTAAGCCCCTCATGGCCGATGGTACTTGGCTAACGCCTGGGAGAGTAGGTAGGTGCCGTATTTCTTGAGTCCCGCTTCTGGCGGGACTTTTTTTTGCCCCTACCACCCTCGATGCCTCCTCATTTCAGGCCCACCCCAAACCCATTAAGATTCCTGAAATTATGATCCCGCTTATCACCCAAATAAAATGCCGGCCCCTTCGGTCCGGCATAATGAATTCCGTTCAAATTCTATCATAGATTGCCTTCCGCCGCAGGTTGGTCAACCGTAATGACAGGTATCTTGGAACCGTAAGAAAGAAATTTATTTGTGATCTTATTCCATAATCCGGGTAGCCTGAATTCCTTTTTCGGATGATCCATGATCAGGTCCGCATTGATCCGCTTCGAGAAATCCAAAGTGCTCTTGGCTAAATTCTGACCTTCCAAAAGAAAACATTGCACCGGAATAGTAGAAAGACTCTGTATTACTTCCAGGGTCTTATTCAAAATATTATCCTCAGAACTATTAATATTCTTTCTCAATGAAACCAGGTATACAGTAGATTTGAACGGACGTGCCAGCATGGTTGCCAGCTTAATCCGTTGCACGGGTATCTCCTGGTGAAGTGGCAATACAATTTTTTTGAAATGGCTCACCAATCCGCTTGACCTTACCGCCAATACAGGAATATTGGTCTTTCGTGCCAACCTGCTTATGGAAATTGAAGAAATGATCCTTTGAAAAAGGTTAAATTTCGACAATCCTATTACTACCAAGTCCATTTCATACTTTTCTATGTATCGGGAAAGTTGCTTCAGCGGGTTCCCCTGTAATAGACTGATTTCAATCGTTCCCTCACCACATAATTGCGATTTGAATGTTGCCTTTAATTCAGCAAGCTTTTCGCGGCAGGCTTGCAGGTCCACATGCGATTCATAAGGAGTGAAATAACTCTTGTCAATGGGGACCATCGGTAATACAGGCCGGAATAACACATGCACCAGGTGAATGTTGCAGTGAAAATTATTTGCCAGTTCTATAGCCTTGGCAATGGCCCATTTGTTCTTACTGGTGAAATCCACCGGAACCATGATGTTGTACAATCTGTTCGGCATAGGCATTAATTTTTGGGTTAACAATCCAGCTTAATGTACGGGTACTGTCATTAAGCTATTGCCAGCAAGGGTTCAAAGGTCTTTTCCTTTATGGATCTGTAAGCGATTTTTGAAAGTAATTCATCATTCATCCCAAATGCCACTCCCTTACCTGCGTGCCCTACCATGCATCGGTCGTCCCTGCTGTCGCCCACCGCAATGCAATTCTTAAATTGCACATTATATTTTTCACAGGCATATTGCAGCGCATTTGTCTTGCAATAGGCATGTCCGCAATAGCTGTCGGGCGATGCAAAAAAGTAAGATGGCAGATTTACCTCACCACTAGCCTTCCCTTCAAAGAATTCCAACTGATTCGCATATGAAAAATCTGCTCCGATATTTTGCCTAACATAATTTGTTATGAGCGTATAGCTATTGCTGATGATCCCGATTATATAATCTTTTTCTTTCAGTGACTTAACAACCTCCCTGATATCATCTACCATAGCCAGACTGCCGGCAACATCCAGCAGATCATCCATGGTCTTGCCTTTCAGGAACAGGCCAATCCTCTTGGTCAAAATAATGGGATCCTTTTCACTAAATCTAAGGTCTTCCAGCCTGGGCACAAATTTAAAAGCCTTGGCACATGCGTCAATAAACCTGCCCTTAAGAATGGTGTCATCCATATCAAAGACTACCATCTTATGAAAACCGGAAAGTTTTTCACGAAAAGTCTGGTTCATCTCCCTGTTAATTGCTTCAAGGGAATATATTTCCTCTTCGATCGCTTCCACTGGTTGCTGTACCTGCGCCTTCGATATGATGGCCCTGGAAACTTCTTTGCTCATCTTGCCCAAACCTTCCCAGGGCTTGCTCTTATTTTCAATGTAGCCAATATTAACCTCCTTAATCCTGGCTTTCATCAAATACATGTCTATCAAAATGCCTATGTCCACTCCAGAGTCGTTAGCGAATTCAATCTTCTTGAAAAAGCTTCTTCTGCCTGCAATCATCCCGCTCAGCGGCTGTAAAAAACCTGCGAGCCCGGGGTAAAAAATATGCAAAAGAGGTTTTGCTACCAATTCGGTTACCCGCCCTGCATTGCGGCTGAAACTGCCTTTCACAAAATCGGCTTCATTCTTCAACAAAGGGTCACATAGGAGTTGTATGGCCTCTTCGGGATAAGGGTCAATATCCCCGTCCAGAAAAATAATCATATCATTTGTGGCATGTTGAATGCCATCCTTCATCGATAATCCCTTGCCGCGCACTTCACTGATGATAACCTTTGCGCCATTCGCCGCCGCAATTTCCGCAGTTCCATCCTCCGATTTATCGTCCACCACAATCACTTCCGTGACCTGGCTGTTTCGAAAACAGAACTGAACCACATTACCGATTGTATTGGATTCATTCAAAACAGGGATTATTACAGTAAGCATAAATTTCCTTCTTTTGGTTTGTGATCGGTTCCCGCCAGAAGAGGTCGCCGGCTCAGGATGAAATAATTAATACACTAAGGCCAGGCTGGTAAAACTAAGGCAAAACCTATACCTTAAAGGTCATCATAAGGTTATTTTTTGAACCAATCTCCATTTTTTTTTCCACAAGCCGAATGCCCCATCTGAAGGCATTCATAACTAAGTAATTAAGCCTTAGAGTGCAGTGGCATCCGGCTTCTCCTTCTGCCATACAAATAATTGATTTTGGTAAGTGTACGATGAAAAAATACGGCAGAATTACCGTATATGCAAGTAGTATTAGCAGGTATGAAAATCTCGCTTCCTTAAAAAATAATTATTCGAAAGATGGACAGCCTTTCAAAATGCAAATTTTTCCACGGCGAAAAATCCGGATGCAGACAGCTCGAATCAAAATTCTTCTCGTGCAGAATAAAAATGATGGGAAAAGTGCATGAATTCAGGCAGAAAATAAAAAATCCCGACTGAGCGGGATTTGAGAGAGAATTAAGAAGGTAAGATGATATCAATATTCGTTATTGTAATCTCTTTTGTTGTAACCACCGCGATCGCGATAACCGCCGCCGCCACCTTTGTTGTAGCCGCCGCCGCCTCCACCACCGAAGCTTCTCTTCTTAAATCCACCTTGTTTTTGTGGTCTTTCCTGGGCCTCATTAATGACCATTTTCCTACCCATTACTTCTTTGTCGTACAGGCTGCTGAGCGCGTTTTGCGCCTCCGTATCATTTTCCATTTCTACAAAACCAAATCCTTTACTGCGGCCGGTCTCCCGATCACGTACAATTTTAATGGAGCTAACAGTACCATACTGTTCGAACAAATTTCTCAGGTCGTCCTCTGTCATTGTCCAAGAGAGGTTGCCTACATACAGGTTCATTGTAACTTTAATTTTAAAAAGTGAATAACTGAAAATTAGTAATGGAACTTAGTCGCTACAATGAACTGAGAGAACCCGAGGTTAGCGGAACCAGCCATAATAGGAACCAATAATGCATTACTTCCTTGTGAAGATAATGCTTTCCACTAAAATAAATACAAAAATACAATTTATTTCCAGAGTACAAATTTCAAGAAAAAAATCCCCGGATTCCCTAATTTCAGATTGCCTCAAACTAATCAAATTACCTGCCGGATCTAATACTTTCCACTTATTGGCTTTCTGCCTTTTCACATATTCCCGGTTCCAGATTCCAGAATTAATGAGTTCTGAATATCCCATTTTCAAAGTATTGTCGCGAACCCTCTCTTACATCTTAAGTGGTTCCTTGAATATTAAAATTGAACCGGAATAGAAGGGGGCCTCCGTATAAAATAAGAAGCCCCGGAGTATGATTCCGGGGTTTCACGAATTTCATGCTAAAACATTTTATTCGGCAACTACTTCAAATGCCAGTTCAGTTTCATTCCCATTTCCAAAATCAATTCTGGCTTTATAAGTGCCCAGTTCCTTTACCTCGTCGAGTATATGGATGCGACGACGGTCGATCTCATACCCTTTTTGCTCCTTGATGGCACGGGCAACCTGTACCGTGGTAATGCTGCCGAAAATCTTGCCTGAAGTGCCGGTCTTGGCTTTCAATTGCAAAGGTGAATCAGTGAGCCTGGCTATAACCAGATTGATTTCTGCCAATAATTTTGCTTCCTTTTTCTGCAATTGCTTGGTGCGTTCCTCCAATTGTTTCAGGTTGGAGGGCGAAGCTTCAATTGCATACTTCTGGGGAATAAGATAATTGCGGGCATATCCACTTTTTACCTTTACTTTCTCGTTGGTTGCACCCAGATTGTCAACGTCTCGTATTAAGATTACTTCCATGTCGTTCTCCTTACTTTAAAAGATCAGTTACGTATGGTAATAACACCATCTGCCTGGCCTTTTTCACGGCTTCGGCAACTTTACGCTGGTATTTGAGTGAATTTCCTGTAATACGGCGGGGCAATAATTTACCCTGTTCATTCAGGAATTTCTTGAGGAACTCAACATCCTTGTAGTCAATATACCTGATATGGTATTTCTTAAAGCGACAGAATTTCTTCCTGGGCTTTTCAGTCTTGATCGCTGTCAGGTATTTGATCTCATTCGCTTTTGCCATGATCTATGCCTCCAGTTTTTCAGTGCCGGTAGATACACCACTTCTCTTCTTGGCATTATACCCGACGGCGTATTTATCGAGCCTGGTAGCCATGTGACGCAAAACATGTTCGTCACGTAACAGCTGAATTTTCAGCAATTCATTGAAGCTGGATGGCGCTTTGAATTCCACGAACCAGTAAAGACCCGTGGTCTTTTTCTGAATCTGGTACGCCAGTGATTTTAACCCCCAGGGATTAGAATGTACCAGTTCACCGCCATTACCGGCAATGAAATCTATGTACTTCTTCTGCGCAGCTTTGAATTCTTCGTCGCTCAGCACATGGGTAAAAATCACCATCATTTCATAATTGTTCATTACCCTGTATTTTAGTTTTGAAATGACGTTTTGCCTGCCTTCCCGGATCGGCTTACTTTACATGGAACTTTGGCAGGGTTGCAAAGGTAGGTTTTTCAGGCCAAAAGGCAAAAAGAGGCCCTAAAAGTTTTTTGAATCATATAAACTGGCAAATCATTGAAAAATAGAACTTTGCCATCCTGGCAGGCGAAGAGAGGCTGGCATTTAATTTGACCAGCCCATAACACTGAAAATCTCATTATTCAAAATCAAATTATATGCATAAAGGAAATATCCGGGTTCAGACTGAGAACATTTTCCCTATTATCAAGAAATTCCTATACAGCGCTCACGACATTTTTTTAAGAGAACTGATAAGCAATGCCGTTGATGCAACACAGAAACTAAATACCCTCTCATCCGTAGGGGAAGCAAAAGGTGAACTGGGAGAGCTGGCAATCGAAATAAAACTGGATCCTGAAAATAAAACCCTCACGGTCTCCGATAAAGGTGTAGGAATGACGCCAGCAGAAGTGGATAAATATATTAACCAGGTAGCCTTCAGCGGAGCAGAGGAATTCCTGCAAAAATATAAGGGCCAGAATGAAGCCAACATCATTGGCCATTTTGGCCTGGGCTTCTACTCATCATTCATGGTAAGTAATCAAGTGGAGATATTCACCAGATCTTACCAGGCTGATCAACCTGCAGTACGCTGGGAATGTGATGGCAGCCCGGAATATATTCTTGAAGAGACTGATAAGCCTTCACGAGGTACCGATGTAGTGCTCCATATCAATGAAGACAGCCTTGAATTCCTTGACCCGGCAAGAATTACCGGGATCCTCAAAAAATTCTGCAGCTTTCTTCCCATACCGATTTTTTTTGAAGGTACCCAGATCAACAATATTCATCCCGCGTGGACCAGGAAACCTTCCGAATTAACCACCCAGGACTACCAGAATTTCTACAAGGAACTATATCCCTTCAATGAGCTTCCGCTATTCTGGATCCACCTGAATGTGGACTTTCCATTTAATTTGACGGGCATACTCTATTTCCCGAAAATTAAACATAGCTATGAAATCCAGAAAGACAAGATTCAACTTTACAGCAACCAGGTATTTGTAACAGATGAAGTGAAAGATATTGTTCCCGAATTCCTGGTCATGCTGCAAGGCGTGATAGATTCTCCCGATATACCACTGAATGTGAGCAGGAGCTATCTGCAGGGTGATCCCAATGTCAAAAAGATCAACAACCATATTACCAAGAAAGTAGCTGATAAGCTTGATGAAATATTCAGCAACGACCGGAAAGAATTTGAAGATAAATGGGAACACATAGGGCTGTTTGTGAAATATGGGATGATCACAGAAGATAAATTTCTTGAGAAGGCCGGTAAGTTTCATCTTTTTGAGGATGCGGCCGGTGGAAGATTCTTTACTTTGGAGGAATACCGCAATGAAATGGAAGGGGTGCAGAAAAATAAAGATGGTAAACTAGTTATCATTTACACCACGGATCCCATACAGCAGGATAGCTATATACAGCAGGCAACTGCAAGAGGATTCAAGATAGTTAAGCTGGAAACGATTATTGACGCGGCCTTCATCAATCAAATGGAACACAAATGGGAAAATGTTCATTTCATACGTGTGGATGCCGACATTGCGGATAATCTCATCGACAAGCAGGAACAGGAGGATACTGTACTGAGTAATCTTGAAGAATCGAAATTGAAAGAGCTATTCGGCTTTGAGATCCCCGGTTTGCACCTCATGGTGGAATTGAAGGGATTGAATCCTGAAGTGGCACCGGTTCTGGCTACCAGGCCTGAATTCATGCGCCGGATGAAAGATATGGCTGCAGTGAATGGTTCCATGGGGAATTTTTATGCAAATATGCCTGATGAAGTTACCCTTACAATAAATGCCAATCATCCTATCTACCAGTCAATCCTGAGCGAGACCGACGACGACAAACAGGGGAAATTGGCACGCAACCTGGCCGATCTTGCACTCTTATCTCAGGGGCTGTTGAAAGGAAATGAAATGACTTCTTTCATAAACAGAAGCGTTGACTTAATGAACCCCGGTAAGAAAAATAAGATAATTCTTGAAGCATAATTGATATATTCCTATGGGGCTGCCTGAATAATGATTCACCAGGAAATACTCTGTTTACCTCGGGTCTTTTTTCAGAATTACGCCCTCCAGGTATTTCAGTTTCCTGATCCTGTAAACCGGCTCATAGTCAAAATCGAAAAATGTTTCGATAAATTTCGGGCTGGCATATAGAAAATATATGGACCTCGGATTCATTCGTATCGAATATTCAATTTTTCTGAGGAATTTTCTGATGGTTTCTTCGGCAAAAGGATTGAACATGAAGAATACTGATTCGTCCGGGCCGATCTCGTAGTCCAATACATTTGAACAGACCACTCGAAACGACATGCCCGAAACATATTGGGATGTTACCTGCATATTTTCCACCGCCATTTCACAGACTTCCTTTGCGAAATCCACGCCAATTATTTGGGTGAATCCTGAATATGCAGCAACCACCATGGCCCTTCCCTTGCCGCAGCCAAGATCCGTGAAAATGGTTGCAGGGGTCAGTTGCCTGGTCCTCTTCAGCATGGCTTCCAGCACAAAATAATTGACGGCTTCATATCGGGATGAGTTTTCTATATTATTGAACCCGGTTGTCAGATCCCTAAGCTCAACCGGACTACTTGTGTTGATGTGATATTTTCTTTCCCCACGTATGTCATGGTAAACAATAAAAATAGCCAATACCGGATTCCAGTTGCTGGCGAAATACCATAGAAGTTTTATATTAGTTATGACCTTGTTCAATGGGAAAAATGATTCATGAATGGAGGAGCAGGTGGTAGAGTTCGTTGCGTTGAATTGCCTATGTACTGCCGTCGTAGGTGGCGCTCAATCGAAGGTCAATCACTTTGAGTTGCAGATTTTTTTCGCCATTCCATTCATTCTCATCAAGTGTAAACACAATGTCCAGGGGTTGATTAATATGAAGCAGATCGAATTTTTCAGCCATATTAAACCCGATGCCGTTGAATACCTTATTCCCCTGTTTGAGCGTAAATCTGATATGGTCTTCCTTCACAATCTTAGACCATCCATAGTCCAGCACATTCCGGGCCATAAATACCGGCTTCATGTTGTCTGGCCCGAAGGGTTCCATCTGGCATAGAATATCATATAGAGCGGAAGTGAGGTCTTTGAATTGAACTTCCGCATCCACGGATATTACAGGAATTAGTTGGTCGGGCTGAATGGTGGAGGCAACAATTTCTTCAAATTTCCTGGTGAATGGATCAACCTGCTCCGGGAGGAGCGTCATGCCTGCGGCGGCAAAATGGCCCCCATATCCCAGCAAAAATTCCCTGCACCCGTGTATGGCTTCGTAGAGGTTGAATCCAGCCACGCTTCTGGCGCTGCCGGCCACAATTTCGCCACTTCGGGTAAGCACAACCGTTGGACGATAATATTTTTCTATCAGCCTGGAGGCAACGATGCCAACCACTCCTTTATGCCAATGCTGTTTAAATACTACTGTTGATTTTCGCCGAATTAGTTCTTCATCATTTTCAATCAGGGCAAGAGCCTCGATGGTTATGCTGCTATCTGCCTCCTTGCGGTCATCATTATCACTGTGGAGAATGGCCGCGTAAGCCAGCGCCTTTTGGTAATCTTCTTCTATGAAAAGCTGAACGGCCTTGCGGGCATCATCCATTCGGCCGGCAGCATTCACCCTGGGCGCTATTACAAAAACTATATTATTAATATTTAATATTTTTTTATTCAACCCGCTCAGTTCAATAAGCGCTTTGATTCCGGGAGAGGGGCTTTCATTGATGGCTTTAATTCCATAATAAGCCATTACCCTGTTTTCGCCGGTCATAGGCACAATATCCGCAGCAATGGCGGTCGCCACCAGGTCTAAATAACAATGATAGGAATCTTCCTTCAGGTTGAACTGCTGCGCAAGGGCGGTCATGAGTTTGAACCCCACTCCGCACCCACAGAGTTCCTTATATGGATAGAGGCAACCCCTTTGTTTTGGGTTGAGTATGGCAACAGCAGGGGGCAATTCCTTGTCTGGCAAATGGTGATCACAAACAATGAAATCAATCCCCAGGTCTTTCGCGTAGCCTATCAGGTCAACTGATTTGATACCGCAGTCAAGGGAAATAATGAGCTTGAAACCATTTTCATGGGCGTGATCTATTCCCTGCCTGGATACGCCATATCCTTCGCGGTATCTATGAGGGATATAATAAGCAAGATGAGCCGGGTCATAGATCTTTTGCAGGAATCGAAACATGCAGGCAACAGCAGTGGTGCCGTCAACGTCATAATCCCCAAACACGAGGATTTTTTCCTTATTATTAAATGAGGTTAATATGCGGGAAACTGCCAGGTCCATATCCTTCATCAACCAGGGATCATGAAGGTCGGAAAGAGCAGGTCTGAAAAATTCTTTGGCCTGGTTGAAGTCTTCTATATGCCGTTGAACCAGTATCTGGCATATGATTGGACTGATATTTAAAGATTGCTGAAGAAGGTTTACTTTATCAACAGGAGCTCGCAATATTTTCCACCTCTTTTCCATTCTTCGCAATATTAATAAAAATAATCAGTGCTTCCGGTCGGTGGTATATCTCACCAATTCTTCCAGTGCTTTCCTGGGTTCCGAATCGGGGAATTCGTGGAGGAGCTTCAGCGCTTTATCCCGATACTCATTCATCTTTTGTATTCCATATTCAATGCCTCCTGCCTGTTTCACACATTGTATTACAAATTTTACCTTCTCGCGGATGCGGTTTTGATTCTTGATGATATATATAATTTCCCTTTTCGTAGAAAAATTGACGTGATTCAGCGTATAGATCAGAGGAAGCGTTAATTTTTTTTCCTTGATATCATTTCCTGTGGGTTTGCCAATTACGGCGTCACCATAATCAAAAAGATCGTCTTTTATCTGAAAGGCTATTCCCACCCATTCCCCAAACTGTCTCAATTTTTCAGTCTTGTTTTCGTCTTCGCATGAAGACCATGCGCCTGCAGCACAAGCGGAGGCCAGAAGCGATGCCGTTTTGTTCTTGATGATTTCAAAATAGATTTCTTCCTTCAGGTTTAGCTTGCGTGCTTTTTCGATCTGAAGCAATTCGCCTTCACTCATTTGTTTCACTGCTTCTGAGAGAATGTGCAGGATCCTGTAGTCCTTTCCGTCGAGTGAAAGAAGCAAACCCTTCGCCAGAAGATAATCTCCTACTAACACTGAAACTTTAGTCTTCCATAAAGCATAAGTAGAAAAAAAACCCCTTCTTTCATAAGATTCGTCAACTACGTCGTCGTGAACAAGCGTTGCGGTATGCAATAACTCAACCAGGGAAGCGGCCCTGTAGGTGGATTCATTGATATTTCCTGCTAATTTGGCGGAAATGAGAACAAACATGGGTCTCAGTTGTTTTCCTTGTCGATTAACAATGTACTGCATGATTCGGTCCAGCAAAGGCACATTGCTCTTGACTGAGTCTTTGAATTTGGATTCAAAGGCAATCAATTCTTCGGCTATAATTTTCTTTGCCAGATTCATTTATAGAAGGATCATTGTTAATGCAACAATACAACTCACGTTGTTGTCTAAGTTAAATACAGTGCAATTTAGCAGTGTAATTTGTTATCTAAAAAATTTGGTATTTAACCGTCAATTAATATTTTTGCACTAGCTTCATACGGGACATTGTATTCACTCACTAATACCTTCACTATTATGGCAAGCAAAAAGTACACAATTTTGTTGGGGTTGTTCGCCCTGATAAGCTCCTGCGTCTCCGCTCAGGACCAGTCTGGCAGCGGATCCGATTGGAGGGACTCCTCCGTTATACCCCCCAGCAGAATGGCGCAGCATAATGAGTTCTTGAACAATCAATATAATTTTCCAGCCAAGCCCAGAAATCAATGGGAACTGGGAGTGAAAGTGGGAGCATTCACTATTGGAGGCGACGTGCCTTCCGTTTTTCCCACTCCGGGCTTTGGCATTCACGTTAGGAAAGCATTAGGTTATGTTTTTTCACTTCGGGCCGAGTATATCTACGGCATCGGAAAAGGATTGAATTGGAAAGCCAGAACTTCCGGATTCAACAATTCCTGGATTGGCAACGGTTATCCTA
Organism: uncultured Bacteroidota bacterium; assembly: GCA_937902875.1. Taxonomy (GTDB): domain Bacteria; phylum Bacteroidota; class Bacteroidia; order Chitinophagales; family Chitinophagaceae; genus PSRI01. The sequence goes on from CALFNL010000293.1 coordinate 11,515, forward strand.
CCTCGCCCGGGCAACAAATATTTGACAATTATAAAACCACGGTACAGGATCTGTCGTTGCAGGGTATTTTTACCATGAATAATATCCGCTTTCATAAGGGCAAAACCAATTTTGTTCTCTATGGCATTGCAGGTATTGGAGCCACAGTTTACAATGCAAAAGTGAATACCCTGAATGGGTCTACTCCCTATGATTTTAGCGGTATTGTGGGGAACGTATATAAGGACAGACACCAGACGCGACAGGATTTGAAAAACATTCTTGACAATAGTTATGAGACTGCCGGCGAAAATGATGGAAATGCCAGGGCCAAGCTTTTCGGCAATACACTCCGGTTCTCCAAGACATTTGGAGCCGGAATGGCATTCAAGCTCAGTAAACGTGTTAATCTGGCGATTGAAGACCGTTTTACCTTGGTTAATGATGACCTGCTGGACGGACAGCGTTGGCAGAATGTTGGACAGGCTAACAGTGGACGTGTATTGACTCCGTCTAACGATGCCTATAATTTCCTAAGCGTTGGATTGAACTTCAATTTGGGTGGAAAGTCAGTGGAACCACTGTGGTGGATCAATCCTCTGGATTACGCTTACAGCGAGATCAATTCACCCAAACACATGAAATTGCCTAAACCAGTATTGGATGATGCAGACGGCGATGGGGTAACCGATCAATTTGACAATGAACCCAACACACCGGCAGGCGCACCTGTTGATTCTCATGGTGTAGCCCGCGATACAGATGGCGACGGTGTACCCGATTTCCGCGATAAGGAATTGATAACACCAACGATCTGTCAGCCAGTAGATGCTGATGGTGTAGGTAAATGTCCATGTCCGGATTCCAGCTGCTTCGAAGGATACATGATGAAGAAGAATGCCTGCGATATTGGCGACCTTCCCAGCGTGTCTTTCAGTTCCAGGACATTTAAGCTCAGTAAGGATGCCGAAGCCGTCCTGGCAAGTGTTGCTGACAGGCTTCGCCAGAATCCTAATTGCCATATCGTGGTTACCAGCTACACTTGCGAACCCTCTAAATCAGCTCAACAATTAAGCTGGGACAGGGTGAATACAGTGATTAGCTATTTGGTGGAAAAACAGGGTATCAGCCAGGATCGGTTCGTGTTTAAATATGGTGAAACCGGTGGAGATTGCAATACTGTAGACCTCAGGTCTGCAGAAACCGGAGATGAAGGTCCTAATACTGTACCTGCACCTCATCCCAACCTAAGAAGAAGATAAAGTTGAGTGAATAATACCAGCCAGGAGTCCCCCTCTTTGAGGGGGATTTTTTTTTACCAATACCTTAACTTATTGCTAAGAGCCATGAACTTAATTTTAATCGCTTTTTTAATCTGCACAAAACATCTATTTTTGCCCGCCTTTTATGAGATTAGCTAAATATTCTATATTCCTGGTACTGGCCGCTTTTATGTTCGGCGCTTGTTCACCATTTTCTAAAGTATTGAAAAGTAAGGATTATGAATATAAACTGCGGATGGCAGACCAATACTTTGTGAAAAAGAAATACCGCTATTCTCAACAGCTCTACGAAGAACTATTTCCCGTTTTTAAAGGAACCCAGCATTTTGAAGATCTTTATTACAAATTTGCCTATTGTTCTTTTTATTTGCATGATTATATGAGTGCAGAAAACCTTTTCAAAGGATTCCTGGATGTGTTTCCGAATAGCGCCAGGTCAGAAGAAGTTGATTATATGCATGCCTACTGTTTCTATAAACAGTCCCCAAAACCCGAATTGGACCAGACGAATACCCTGAAGACCATGGGAATGATGCAGACTTTTATCAACACCCATCCAGGTTCGGAAAGGAATAAAGAGGCGGCAGAAATCATTTCAAAATGCCAGGACAAGTTGGTAATCAAGGATTTCAATAATTCATTGCTCTATTATAACGTGGGACAGTATCGTGCGGCGGCCATCTCTTTCGCAGGCCTGTTAAATAATCACCCGGAAGTGCCAAATGCTGACGAATACAAGCTTTGGGTAGTGCGTTCGTATTATAAATTCGCAACCTTGAGTATTTTAGAAAAGCAGCACGAACGGTTTGAACAGGTTGTAAATGAGGTACATGATTTCCAGGATCGCTACCCAGAAAGTAAACTATTGAAAGAAGCTGAGCATTACCTAACTTTGTCGCAAAATAACTTAAAAGCAATCGCCAAATGAGCAGACTAAGAAAACAATGGGGTGCTAATACCACCAGCAATGTAGTAGAAACGAAGAATGTGGTCGATATTAAGAATAAGACTGGCAATTTATATGAATCCATTGCAATTGTTGCAAAGAGGGCCAATCAGATCAACATCGCCCTAAAAGAAGAGCTTCATAACAAGCTTGAGGAATTTGCTAGCCATACTGACAGCCTTGAGGAGATCCATGAAAATAAAGAACAAATTGAAATATCCAGGGCCTATGAAAGAATGCCAAATCCAGCCTTGCTGGCCACGCAGGAATTCCTGGAAAACAAGATCTATTATAGAAAGAGTGATAATGATCTGTTCAGTTAACATGTGACTGACTTCCATTCAAAATTTCTAACTTAGAGCGGCAATAATCAAATTTTGCCGCTTTTATATTTCATTGATATTTGGATGTCGGGCTCTAAGATGCCCTGATACTCCTGTAAATCCGCTTCATGCTGAATGCAAAAAAAATTCTTTTAGGGATAACGGGAAGCATAGCGGCTTACAAGTCAATATTGCTACTCAGATTTCTTGTAAAAGAAGGAGCTGAAGTAAAGGTAATTATGACTCCGGCCGCCAGAGATTTTGTTTCTCCTTTAACCTTGTCAACATTGTCGGGCCATCCGGTTGCCATTGATTTGTTTCATGAAAATGAATGGTCTAACCATGTTCTGCTCGGTAGATGGGCAGATTTGATTCTGGTGGCTCCGCTTAGTTGCAATACACTTGCCAAGATGGCAATTGGTGCCTGCGACAACCTCTTGATGGCTGTTTATTTGTCCGCTACATGTCCGGTAATTGTAGCGCCTGCCATGGATGAAGAAATGTGGAAACATCCTTCAACACAGCAGAATTTGCAGAAAATCATTTCTTATGGCAACAAACTAATCCCGGTTGAAAGGGGAGATCTGGCAAGTGGTCTGGTAGGTGAGGGCCGGATGTCGGAACCAGAATCAATACTCAACTACATCAAAAAAGAGATTCTTGCCAATAGTAAGCTGGCTGGCAAGAAAGCCCTTGTAACCGCCGGACCCACTCATGAAGCTATTGACCCTGTGCGGTTTCTTGGAAACAATTCCAGCGGGAAGATGGGTGTAAGTATCGCCAGACAGTTGCAGAGGGAGGGAGCTGAAGTGACCCTTGTGTTGGGGCCAACCGAATTTCCCCTGCCACTCAATGGTATGAAAGTGATTCGTATAGACAGTGCTGAAGAGATGTATAGGGCCTGCACGCAGATTTTTCCGGATGTAGATATAGCGGTGATGGCCGCCGCCGTGGCAGATTATATGCCGGAGGTAATGGCATCCGAAAAATTGAAAAAGAATGATGAAAATCTGACACTGGTTTTCAAAAGAACTCCTGATATTCTAAAAAGTCTTGGCAAAAGCAAGCGGCCCGGTCAGGTTCTCGTTGGTTTTGCGTTGGAAACTCAGGACGAAAAAAAGAATGCATTAGAAAAGCTGCAGAACAAGAATGCAGACCTCATGGTATTGAATTCATTAAGAGATGAGGGTGCCGGATTCCGTTACGATACCAACAAGGTCACTATTTTCGATAGCAAAGGCAATGAAAATAGCTTACCGCTCAAAGACAAATCAGAAATTGCCAAAGACATTGTGGATTCCATAATTGAATATATACATGGTTAAAAGGTTTGTATTGTCTGTTTTTTTTGTTTCCCTTGTTTTCGTTGCCTTTTCGCAGGAAATCAACGCAAAGGTTACAGTGCTCTCCACACAAATAAAAAGCAGTGTTGATAAGAAAACATTTCAAACCCTTCAAACTGCCTTAAGCAATTTCGTCAACAACAGGAAGTGGACCCAGGACGGCTACCAGCAGCAGGAAAAGATAGTATGTAATTTCCTCCTAAATCTCACCACTATTGTGGCTCCCGACGTTTACAAGGCTTCCCTTACAGTGCAGGCTGGCAGGCCGGTTTACAATAGCAGCTATATGTCTCCCCTGATCAATTTCCAGGACAACGATGTTACTTTTAAATATGTAGAATTTCAACCCATCGAGTTCAACGAAAACCGGGTTCAGGGATCGGAGCCGCTGGTGGGCAATTTGACTGCAGTATTTGCTTATTATATCAATATTATCCTGGGTCTTGACTATGATTCTTTTGCTCCCAGAGGCGGGGATCAGTATTTTGTAAAGGCGCAGAGCATTGTTTCCAACGCACCGGATGAACGCAATATCACCGGTTGGAAAGCCTTTGATGGGGTGCGGAACAGGTATTGGATGGCGGAGAATTTTACAAATAGCAAGTACACACTTATTCACGATGCTTATTATCTGTATTACAGGCTGGGAATGGACAAGATGTATGAAGACGAAACAGAAGCGAGACAGCAAATCGTCAATGCGCTTAATTCTTTGAATACATTAAACACCGATAATCCCAATCTGATGGCCATGTATATTTTCTTTGTGGGCAAGAGCGACGAATTGGCGAATAGTTTCAAAAAAGCACCTCCGCAGGATAAGGCAAGGGTATTGGACCTTTTGCAGAAATTGGACGTTAGTAATATTGCCAAGTATAAACAGGTGCTAAAATGAAATTAACTGCGGGCACTGTAATCCTGGCCTTTGTAATTGTTTTGTTCTCCTGCGGTCGCGGCGAGAAATTGCAGCCGGGCATCATTCAGGAGGATACAATGGATAGTCTATTATGGGATTTGTCTCTCGCGGAGGATTTTGCGATAACCTATTTAGGCAAAGACAGTGGCAGGAATAAGAACGATGAAATCCTCAAAGAGTATGAGAAAGTCTTTGCTATACATCATGTTACCAGAGATCAGTTCCGAAAGAGTTTCGATTACTACCGTTCCAGGCCGGAAATCTTTAAGAAACTAATAGACTCAACCAATGCCAGGGCGCAAAGGAGAAGGCAGGATATGTTTCGAAATGACATTAAATTGAATTGAGAGGGCCATTTGTTTTGATACAAACTCCTCAATTTTATACTAAATTACCCGCATGTTTTTAAGCAAAGAAGACTTGAAATTAGGGTACGGCGTAGATTTGGAAATTGGCAAATTTTTGGTGGATCGAAAAGTGCCTGTGGGAAATTTGTACTGGAAAAAAAGATTGCTCTACCTGCTTCCCATGCCTGGATATATATTCATTCCCTTATTTACGGATATCGAATACAGGCTTGGGCTTCCCAAATCGGAGCTCCTGTCTGAGAAACATTTTCAATTGGTGGAGTCTATATTGCATAGCGCTGCCACATTGGAGTTCACTACCATGAGTTTTGAAGAGCATATCAGGGATTGTGTGGAGCTCACCAGGCCGGTTTGCAGGAATCCCGCATTCCTGCAGGACCTCGTATATTATTTTGGGGGCCAAAAGGACAAGGCGAGTATCGCATTGGGCACACCATTCAAGGCTTTGAACAGGGCAGACGCATACTTGTTCAGCCTTTGTTATTTTCCATTCAGTGATGAAACAAAGAAGAAACTAGTAGATGCCTGGTATGCGCTAATTACATATTACCTGATTATTGATGACCTCGAAGACATCAAATCCGATTTTGAGAAGAATGAGGAAAATGCGATTTTGGAATCAGCGTTTAAAGAAGATTCCGTGCAGAAAATAAAGGCACTTATGGCCCGGAGTTTTGAAGTGATGTCTCGCGTAAACCCGGTTTTAGCCAACCGGATTGAATATAAGAATCAGGTCACAGACATAAATGCTATCATCACGAACTTCCTCCAGCGCCAAAAAAAATAGGTTCCTCCCGTTTCGGATGGGGCAATTAAGCACGGGAAGCTAATCCTTCAGGTTCACTGCTTCATGAATAGGGGGGCTGGCCTCGCAATCCCTCAGAATTAAGATTGCCTCTTGTAAACAAGTGTACTTGTACTGAAGAAAACATTCTTGAGAAACGATGCCAGGTAACTGAATGACCAAAGTTCCTGGGCCGTGATGGTATTGCGGGTAAAGAAGAATTTCCATCCAAATGATACCAAAAAATTAAATCCGTAGCAGAAGAAGATTGCCGCAACTATCCAAAACCTGTAAGAGGTAGAAAGATTCTTCTTTTCCGTTCTGATCAGTTCAAAAGAAAGTAATAATGAAATGAATAGCAGCAGGGCGTTTCCTGTTCCGTACATGAGTGGCAGGTGATTGTCATAGCCCCTTATCACAGCGTAGGTGATTACAATCGTGCAAAAGATAGCCATAATGATATTGACGATTTGCTTCAACGTACTATCGTTCATGGCTGAGCGAACCAACAAGGACAGCAAAATGAACTCCACTAAATATTGCATATTCATGAAGACCAGGCCAAGGTTCCCATCTTCCCTAACCAAATCGCCGAACATGCTGAAAAAAATACTCATTAGGCAATAGATCATCAGGAGATTAAAACTTTGGTTATAATACAGTTGGCGGAAAATGATAATAAGCAGAGGGATTACCGGCGAATACACGGCTACATGCAGGAACGCGTTGAAGGAACTGCTTCCGGTAGAGTACATACAGTTGTTTGGTTTAACGGCTAGCTATAAGGCGGGTCGATCGGCAGGATGGATGGATATATTAGTCTATGAGGTTGTTCTTTACTGCAAAAAAAACCAGGCCGGCGGTATTCTTGGCTCCAAATCTTTCCATTAGCCGGTCCTTGATCGCTTCCACGGTGCGCGGGCTGATCTCCATTTTTTGAGCAATTTCCGTGGCTGTAAATTCCATACACAGCAGCCTGATTACTTCTCTTTCTTTATCACTCAGCACAATTTCGTTTGTAAGAGACGGTGCCGTTCTGGTTCTTGTATGCGATTTCTTGAGCAATACCCGGTTCACAAAATTGTTTAGATAATAGCCCTTGGCCATTACCTCAATGATAGCTTTCCTGATTTCCGAGGGATCGGCACTCTTCAGGAGGTATCCATTTGCTCCGTTTTCCATTAAATGCGACACGAACCTCTCATCCTCATACATAGTAAGCACTATCACATGGATATTGGGATACTGCTTACTGATTATCTTGGTGGCTTCAATACCATCTTTAAGCGGCATTCTCAGATCCATCAGTATTACATCCGGTTCTGCCGTGGGAATGGCCGCTATCAATTCATCTCCATTCTCGGCCTCCAGCACAAACTTGATATTGGTATAAGGCCGCAGTGAAAGAATCACACCTTTGCGGAATATTTTATGATCATCAGCAATGGCAACTTTAATAACGCTCATGGTTGCAGGTATTGGCTTTTTAAAGATAAGGATAGCGTGCCCCTATGACACGGGCTCGTATTCTTCCACCGGCACTTCAAGTGTTACTTTATAATAAGTTTGAGAAAGGTCCTTTTCAAAGCCAATCCTGCCATGCAGCACTTTAACCCTGCTTTGTATGTTCTTCAGCCCGAGGCCCAGCGTACTCTTATTCAATCTTTCGTAATCGGTCTGTGTAATGC
>CALFNL010000294.1 GCA_937902875.1 uncultured Bacteroidota bacterium
TAGGAGAAATTTGGCTTGCAGGAAGTGATTCGGAACCCGGTTTTAGGGCCTTTCTCCGGCACTGCCACGCCTTCCATATTTTCCTGGAAAGGGCCTTTTATCAGAGCTTCCCGGAGGCCAAAATCCCAATTCTTCCAATTTTTCACATCGGTCCAAATTTTCCAGATCTTGTCAGGGGTAGCAGTAGTCAACATGGTTTCAGTAATGTACATAATCACACATTTTAAAGCTTCTTTGAGAATGGGGGCGATTGTGAAAGAATCTAAAAGGTATTGTAAAAGGCCCGGCAGGAAATGCACATGGAATGCACATTTTTCGAACCCCGGTTTTATTAACCTGACAATCAGCGCTCCATAGCTATATTAATTTTACATTAAGAAATTAATATAGAAAAAGATCATAATGAATGCCTACAGGATTCCTGCAAGCAGCGTATAAAGCAGGCATTCCACGATTCTTGATTATTTTAGCCCCGTTAATATTAACCGCGTCTTGTAATTAAGAATCAAGGATGAAAATTCAAATCTGGACTATCGGCAAGAATCATGAGGCAGTTTTCAGGCCCGGGATTGAAGAATTTACCAGGCGGATAACGAGATATTTCACTGTTGAATGGAAAATCATTCCCATGCCCAAGAACGCCGCCGCATTGTCGCCACCTGATTTGAAAAAAAAGGAAAAGGAGTTGATTGCAGCCATATTGACTAAGGATGACTACCTCGTAATATTAGATGAAAAGGGGAAACAAATGAGTTCCGAAATTTTAGCGAAGTTCATACAATCAAGGGCAAACGAAAACGTTAAACAACTGGTTTTTCTGGTGGGAGGCGCATATGGCATTGAGGAAACGCTATTGAAACGCGCAGATTTTGTGTGGTCATTGTCTCTACTCACTTTCCCACATCAATTGGTGCGCCTGATCCTGGCCGAGCAGATTTACCGGGCCTGCAGTATTAGCAGGAATGAGAAATACCATCACGAATGAGCCATCGGTATACTATTTTTATTCATTTATCTTCGGAAAAATTTTGACGCATGTCTATTACCTTGATCATCGTGGTCATTACCTGTGTGATTTCCATTATTGCGCTGAATAATCTCAAACTTAAAGCGGATTTGATTTTCTGGCCTGGTGTAATAAAAAACAACAGGCAATATTACCGGTTTCTCACCTATGGTCTCATCCATGCCGACTATATCCATCTTTCATTTAATATGCTGTCTCTCTATTCATTTGGCATTTTTGTGGAGCAACAGGTTTTTTCGGCGCCATTCCTGTTTTACGAAAAGGGAAAGATTTTTTTCCTGGCAATGTATGTTCTGGCACTGGTGATCTCGACCATACCGGATTATTTTAAATACCGTGACGTTTATGGCTACACCGCCCTGGGTGCATCCGGAGCGGTTTCAGCAGTGATCTTTTCCGGCATCATCCTGAGGCCCCAATTGCCGATCCGGTTCATGTTCATACCATTCGATATTCCAGGCTATATTTTCGGAATTCTTTTCCTGGTCTTATCGGCCTATCTGGCAAAAAGAGGGAAGGACAATATTGGCCATGTGGCGCATTTTTTTGGCGCCATTTTCGGGATTGTTTTTACTGTTGTGGCAGCCAAACTTTTTGCAAATGAAAACGTGGATGTG
>CALFNL010000295.1 GCA_937902875.1 uncultured Bacteroidota bacterium
ATTGCATTGGGCAGACCCGTTTTTGTTACACGAATTGATCCACTAACCAATACCGTTGTGCTGGGCGAAGAGCAGGATCTGAACCGTGATGAAATGTTAGTTAGCAAGCTCAATTGGATAAAATACGATGGAATCAGCGATGGAATGGAAGCCTTGGTGAAAATAAGGTACAAGGATAAGGGAGGCCTGGCCAACCTGTATAATCAGGATGGCGGTTTAAAGATTCGGTTTTATGAAGCTGCCAAGGGGATCGCGCCTGGCCAGAGCGCCGTATTTTATGAAGGCGACGATGTAATTGGAGGTGGGGTGATACTCAGGAATTAGTCATTTGCCTTATTCGGATTGGGATTTGGGAATCCCCGGGCCTGAATACTTCGAATATTTCAAGATTGCACGGGGACTGCACCTGACGATGTTGCATCGGTAAACATTCCCTATTTCGTTAATTATTAAGCTATTATTAGCAATAAAAAATATTCTGATTCGTTAGCAACCGGAGGGCCCTGGCTTTCCGGTTTTTGGTTATAGAAATATGATAAGTAAGATGCAATCACCCAACTCTAAGCGGTTTGAACACCGTATTCCTGATGCCTGCACAACCATGAAAAAAAATTGGGTAAGTATAAGTTTCCTGGGTTTGTTTTTTTTGCTGATCTATTCCTGCAAAAAAACCGAAAAGCTGAATATTGCCACAGTGCATGACTATTATCCTATGTCAGTTGGTAAGTATATCACCTACCAATTAGACTCTACGGTTTTTCTTGATTTCGGAACAATAGAGGAGGTTCATAGCTATCAGCTAAAAGATATTGTGGATGCCCAGATCACAGACAATAGTGGCAGGATAAGCTATCGAATAAGAAGAATGATCAGAGACTCCGCGGGTCAGAATCCCTGGTCTGACCTGGCTTCCTATTTGGTGACTCCATTGGATCATTCTGTGGAAATTGTGGACGATAATTTCCGTTATATTAAATTAAGCGACCCCATTAGCGAAGGCTTCAACTGGAAAGGGAATGCCTATATCAGCATCATATCTGAGGATCCAAACTGGGACTATCGGTATCTGGACGATTGGGATTATACCTATGCGAATGTCAATCAGCCCTATACCGTAAATGGTATCACAATCGACAGCTCGGTGACCATCAACCAGCGCGATGAAATTGTTGGCTATCCCGATATTGATACGCTGTACAGTGAGCGCAATTATAGCGTTGAAATCTATGCCAAGGGTATCGGGCTGTCGTTCAAAGATTTCCTTCATTGGGAATACCAGCCTGCAACACCCGGCAAGCTTGCAGAAAAAAAAGGCTATGGAATCAGACTGAATATCATTGATCATAATTAAATCTTTACAAAAAACGATATCCCTGCATTGTTCCCGGAAAAACCAGTTTCTCATGAAAAAAGTTTTGGCGCTTGTTTGCATTTTGGTATTCGCGACTTCTGCAAGATCCCAATTTTCGAGATATGTAGTGGTGCTGAAAGACAAGAATAACAGCCCTTATAATCTTAATAATCCATCGGCATTTCTTTCGGGGAAATCCATTGCCAGGAGAACAAGGCAGAATATCGGCCTTGACAGCACCGATCTTCCGATAGTGCCTGCTTACCTCGACAGTATTGCCGCTTCGGGCCCGGTTACCATACTCAACAAATCCAAATGGCTCAACCAGGTGTTGATTCAATCAGCGGATGCCGCAGCACTCGCCAGGATCCAATCCTTTCCTTTCGTGAAATTCATCAGTGGCATCGCGCCCAGGGTGGCGGCCAATGCAGTGAGTAATCGCGACAAATTCAACGAACAGATTACCGGTGTTTCAGGAACAAAAGGCGTTCAGGGGGCAAATGATTTCTTTAATTACGGCAATATGTACCCGCAAATACATATCCATGAAGGGGAATACCTTCACAACAATGGGTTCCGGGGTGAAGGAATGACAATTGCCATACTCGACGGAGGCTTTTTTCATTATGATACCAATCCCGCCTTTGACAGTGTGAGGCTTCAAAACAGGGTGTTGGGTACCTGGGATTTTGTAAAGAACGAATCGAGTGTAACTGAAGATAATATCCATGGCATGTATTGCTTTTCCATCATTGCCTCGAATGTTCCCGGATCCCTGATTGGCACTTGCCCCAAGGCGAATTTTTATTTGTTTCGAACTGAGGATGTGGCTACTGAGTATCCATTGGAAGAACAAAACTGGGTAGCGGCGGCCGAGGTGGCCGATAGCCTGGGTGTGGATCTGATCACTTCTTCGCTGGGTTATTCCGAATTCGACAACCCCGGATTCAACCATACCTATGCGGATATGAATGGCAAAAATACCATCGTAACCAGGGGCGCGGATCTGGCGGTTCAAAAGGGAATGATCGTCACCAATAGCGCGGGCAATTCGGGAAATGAGTCCTGGCATTATGTTATTGCTCCGGCAGACGGCGATAGCGTGCTGACTGTTGGCGCCGTGAACAGCAGCGGACAAATCGCTTCATTCTCCAGCTATGGGCCGAGTTATGATGGAAGAATTAAACCCAATGTGGCTTCCGTGGGTTGGGGCACTGTAATAGCGGGCGCCACTGGTAATCCCGCCTCGGGTAGCGGAACTTCATTTTCAAATCCCAATCTGGCCGGACTCGTTACCTGCTTGTGGCAGGCTTTTCCCGATTTCAGCAATATGGAAATTCTCGATGCCGTTCAAAAGAGTTCCAGCCAATACGCCAGCCCAGATGACAGGGTTGGATTTGGTATTCCCAATATGCGTGTGGCTTATGATCTTCTCGCGGCCAAGAGGGTAATTAGAAATGCCAACAATGTGCTGGCGAATGACTGGCTCAAGACCTATCCCATTCCATTCACCAACGCATTCACGGTGTTGCTGAAGGGTCAGCTTACGGGTAAGGCCACACTGGTATTGTTTGATGCAGCCGGCAGACAGCTGACCATGAAAACGCAGGACACTGAATCAGATCAATTGTATTTTATTTCTTTCAGCCAGTTGCAATCCCTCCCTGCGGGAGTTTACCTTTTGAAATATTCTGATGCCAAAACCAAAAGGACTATCAAGATCCTCAAATAGAGAAAATTGCCGCGAACATCGTGTCTGCTTTCTTCCTATAGCCTGAGATCAATTCAGATCTTTGCAGATGCAGGCTACATTCCTGCATGAGAAAATCCACTATGGATTCATTTTCCTTTTTGTAAACAGAGCAGGTAATATACAGAAGGAATCCCCCCTTCTTAATATTTGGAATAACATTCGATACAATCTTTTTTTGTAAGGAATGGTAGGAATGAATTTGTTCCTCCCCGAAAAACGATAATTGTTCGGGTGTTCTTGCCCAGGTTCCCGAACCACTGCAGGGCGCATCAATGATTACCAGATCGTATGGACCGCCGTTTGACTTGCTGGCAACGGGTTTTGCATGATGAAATGGTTCGGACATCCGCGATGAATTAATGGAAAGATCTGCAATGAATGAATGATAGTTTCTGATCCCCGCAATAGCAAATCGTTTTTTCAAATTATTCAGAATGGCGGGCCGCAGATCCGATACATCCAGATCCATCTCCCCTAAAATATCATGAGCCATAATCGATTTGCCGCCACTTCCACTGCATGCGTCCCAAACTCTGGGTTTGCCCCCCTTCCTTTGAGCCCGGAGCGCAAATAAAAATTCTCCCGTGAGCTGGGAACTCCAATCCTGAACCACC
>CALFNL010000296.1 GCA_937902875.1 uncultured Bacteroidota bacterium
TCATTGCGGTCCCCAATTATACTTCCGCTGATGCAAAGTATTATGGCGAAGCCTGGGCGGCTTATGACACACCCAGGCATTTGTACCATTTTTCACCGGCTGCCATGAAAAGACTATTGGATGAGATGAAATTTAAATTGATCGACATTCAGCCCATGTGGTTCGACAGCTATTATGTGAGCATGCTGAGTGAAAAAAATAAGAATGGCAGGATCAATTATCTCCGGGCCCTATGGCAGGGCTGGAAATCGAACCGGCAGGCTGGAAAGGAACCCGAACAAGCCAGTTCCCTGATATATGTTTGCGCAAAACACCCGTAAATTCAAGCTGCAGGCGCATGGCAGGCACCCGGATCGTATTAGAGCCGCGCTCTCAGTTCAATTTTATTTCCAGTATTTTAGGCCAGAGCTTTCCGGTTATGAACATCCGGTGCCCGAGGGAATCCCAGGCTATTCCATTAAGCACCGCCCCCTCTTCTTCCGTTCTTTCATCATAATCAATATTGGCATATTTTTTCAGCGCGTCTGTAAAATCCAATAGCCCGGCTACCCGCCCGCTGGCAGGTTCAATTTTCAGCACATAATCTGTTTCCCAGCGATTGGCATAAATGAATCCATCAATATATTCCAGTTCATTGAGATTATTTACCGGGCCGAGATTATCAAATACAGAAAGCACTTTGGTTACAGAAAAATCAAAAGGCCTCACATAATAAAGTTTGTCAGTGCCATCACTAACAATCAGGTTGCTTCCGTCATTGGTTATGCCCCAGCCTTCCCTGCTCCAATTGAGCTTCCTGAGGAGCTTGAAATCTTTGGCCCGATATACCAAAACTGAATGCTCTTTCCAGGTGAGCTGGTAAAGGGTATCATTCAATATGGTAATGCCTTCTCCAAAAAGGGAGGTATCCAAAGAAATTTCCTGTTTGATTTTTCCGCTGGCATATTCAATTTTCCTGAGTCTTGATTCGCGGTACTGTCCCGTTCCCTCATATATTTGGCTATTATGATATACGAGGCCCTGCGTAAATGCAGACGTATCATGGGGATAGATATTTACCACGGAATAGGAGATATTCTGCGGCGGGGCAACAGTGCTCACGGGGGAGGAGGCAGGACTGCTGTCGTCGCCATGATTCTTGTTATCTGAACAGGCCGCCAATAGAATGACGAGTGTTGCGAGGAGCCATTTTTTCACCATATTGCTTATGAATTGCTGCAAAAATAAGAGTTGGAGATGAAGTTAGATCGTTAAAGCTTCAGATTTCATTGCCGGTTGGCGCCTCCAGTCGTCGAAAATCGCTTTTGCATTTTTGATGGTTCAGAATATTTTGTTTTACTTTGCAGTAACGTTTACAGGAACACCGCAAGATCCTTTTGTTTCCACTTTTAGATCACGGTTTGTTCAGATCTTCAGGACGTTCGCTGAAATCCACATTTATCCGTTTCGTATTCCTTCACAACCTCATCACACAGATTACTGAAAACGCTGGTTCGTAAGGCGTGAAATCGTTGTCTGAAAACATGTCCCCAACATCCTTCGTAAAGCTCCCAGGCTGAGGCCCAGGCTTCGTGTATGCTATACCGCCTGCTCCCGGTTGGTTTCAGAAAGAATAATCGCCGAATGTTCCGGCAAATCTGTTACGATGAGAACCATTTTGCTTTGTGTGGCCAGTTTCTTCTATTCCACCGCTTTTGCCCAAAGAGATTGCGGAACCGATTCCTATTGGCAGGAACAACTACGCGCCAACCCAGGGCTCATTGCAAGGCAGCGTGAAATAAGCATCTTCACAGATAAATTCATTCATTCGTCTTCCATGCAAATGAAGGAGCAGGGTGCCGATCCTTCCGGTTCAGCCATGATCACAATTCCTGTAGTGGTGCATATTTTGTATGAGGATCCCATTCAGAATATCAGCGAAGCACAGGTGCAATCTCAGATTGACGTGCTGAATGCGGATTTCCGTAGTCTCAATAGTGATATCGAAAAAGTTCCCAACGCATTTGCACCTCTCGTTGCCGACTGCCAGCTTCGTTTTGAGCTGGCTAAAGTTGATCCCGAAGGCAGGGCCACCAATGGCATAGTAAGGAAACAAACCGGTAGAATGTTTTGGGTGCAGGATGACCGGATGAAGAAGACTTCCCTGGGTGGAGATGACCCATGGGACAGCCGACGTTATCTCAATATTTGGGTATGCAACCTCTTCAGCACTTTGCTGGGCTATTCAACATTTCCCGGTGCTCCCCCTGATAAGGACGGGGTGGTGATCCGAACGGATGTATTTGGAATTAATACCAGCGGGTCGGCATATAGCAAGGGAAGAACCACCACGCATGAAATAGGCCATTGGCTCAACCTGAAACATCTTTGGGGAGATGCCCCATGTGGTGATGACGGGGTAGACGACACTCCCCAGCAAAAAACTTACAGCAACGGCTGCCCTTCTTTTCCAAATCTTTCCAGCGACTGCAATCCGGGACCAAATGGTGACCTCTTCATGGATTTTATGGATTTCACAGACGATGCCTGCATGCAGATGTTCACCCAGGGGCAGAAACAAAGAATTTGGGCAATTTTTGCTGAAGGAGGGCCACGTAGCTCAATACTCACATCAAATGCGCTGGGTTCACCCTGGATTGACAGCCTGCAGGCTTCGCCATCAGTTGCATCCACCCCAAATGGAATTTTCGTTTATCCGAATCCTGCAAATATGCAGTTGCGCATCCGCGATGAATCAGAGCTCAGCGGCAGTTCGTATATGATTTATAATTCAACCGGCCGCCTGGTACTTTCCGGAATTTGCAACTCTCATACACCCACCATTAATATCGGCAAACTGGCGCCTGGCATATATTTCTTAAAGCTTATTGGCCCCAGGGAAAAGCGCGGCGCTCAATTTATCAAGAATTGATTGCAATTTTCCGGCAGATCCTTGCCGGTTTTCACGTTAGGAAAATGTTAAGGATGGAACCTTTCCAGAAAAGGTTTGAACATGCACCCATAATTTTATTTCGAAACTTCCGTTAGGATAACTGATTGGATATCCGTCTTCATTGCCCGGGGTGGGGACATTTCATCCCGACCATATTTTTAAAAGCATTAAACTTATTGGTACCATCTTTGGTCAAATTCAGGAACTTCTTATTACAAAAAACCTCTTATGAAAAAAATTATCCTCTGTGCTCTAAGTTTGAGTTTATTCCTTTCCCCGGCATTAAATGCCCAGATCCTGAAGAAAGTATTAAAGGGATCGGGCAGTAAAGATTCCTCTCAGAAATCCAGCGGCATATTGAATTCCGTATTCGGCAATAAATCGGGTTCGGGTAAATTGTCAAATGATGATATTATTGCTGGTTTGAAGGAAGCCCTGAAGGTGGGAGCGGAAAACAGTGGGAAAAAATTGTCGAATGTGGATGGCTATTTTGCAAATGCCGCCATCAAAATATTGATGCCAAAGGAAGCAAAGAAAGCAGAGAGTAGACTGCGGGCCATTGGCCTGGGCAAACAAGTAGACAATGCCATTCTTTCAATGAATCGCGCAGCCGAAGATGCCGCCAAGTCTGCGGCTCCGATTTTTATCAATGCCATTAAACAAATGAGTTTCCAGGATGCTCTTAGTATCCTCAGAGGTGGGGATTTTGCCGCTACCAATTACCTGAAAGATAAGACAACCAATCCCCTCACAGAAGCCTTCAGGCCTGTGATTGATTCTTCATTGAAAAAAGTGAATGCCACCAAATATTGGAATACTGTCTTTTCTACCTATAATAAATTCAGCAGTGAAAAGGTCAATCCCGATCTGGCTGCCTATGTAACTGAGAAAGCATTGTCAGGCATTTTTTACCAGGTGGGGCAGGAAGAACAATCGATCAGGAAAGATCCCATGGCCAGAACCACAGACATTCTGAAAAAAGTCTTTGCAAATTAGTCTTGACCAGGCTGCCGGAGGCGAATATGTGCGGCAGTCTTATTTTTTGGCTACAAATTCTCTCACGGTACCATCATTATAACCCACTATGGCCCTTTCGGCCATTTGAACAAACAGGCCATTATCCACTACACCGGGGATGAAGTTGATTGCCTTTTCTAATTTTTCAGGGAGGAGAATTGAACCGAAGGTGCAGTCAACAATGTAATTTCCGTTGTCGGTTATCCATGGCTGTCCGTTTGGTGATCTGCGTGCAGGCTTGCAACCCAGCTTTTCCAGTTTCCTGAGCGTAATCTCCCAGCCAAATGGGACCACTTCAACGGGTAACGGAAATTTTCCCAGGGTCGCGACCATTTTTCTTTCGTCTGCAATCACTATGAACCTGGAACTAGCGGAAGCGATGATCTTTTCCCGGAGCAATGCGCCTCCTCCACCCTTGATCAAATTCAGGTTCCCGTCTATTTCATCGGCCCCGTCAATGGAGAGATCAATCCGTTCCAGGCCGTCGAATCCAACCAGGGGTATGCCCGATTCCAGGGCCAGCTTTTCAGAAGCGGAGGAAGTGGCAATGGCTTTTATATTCAGTCCCTGCCTCACTCTTTCCGCAATCTTCAATATGGCCCAATAGGCCGTTGAGCCTGTTCCGAGCCCAACCACCATGCCATCCTGAACATATTCCGCGGCTCTTTCGGCTGCAATTTTTTTTGTTAACATGACCGGCTTTCCCCCATTAAAAGAAAAAGGATTATGAAGCGATTCATAATCCGGGATATCTTGTAAATAACAGAATTATATGTCAACGGCTTCTCCATAAGCTGCCGCCGTGGCTTCCTTTAAGGCCTCGCTCATAGTTGGGTGCGGATGCACGGAGTTCAATATTTCATGATATGTGGCTTCCAGCGTGCGGGCCACCACCACTTCGGCTATCATGTCTGTAACGGCATTGCCGATCATATGTGCACCCAGGAATTCCCCATATTTGGCGTCGAAAACCACTTTCACAAAACCCTCCGTGGAACCAGCTGCATTGGCCTTTCCGGAAGCGGTGAACGGGAATTTACCTACTTTGACTTCATATCCGGCATCCTTAGCCGCTTTTTCCGTATAGCCAACGGATGCCACTTCAGGCAGGCAATAGGTGCATCCGGGAATATTGTTATAATCCAGGGGTTCTGGCAGGGAACCGAATTTCTTCTCCACATAACCGATATGCTCAGCTGCTACAATGCCTTCCTTGGTGGCCACGTGGGCCAGGGCCTGACCGGGTGTGCAATCCCCGATGGCATAAATGCCAGGCACATTGGTTTGAAGGTATTTGTCTATGGAAATCTTTCCCTTTTCAATCTTCACACCCAGTTGTTCCAGTCCCGCGTTTTCGAGATTGGCCACGATGCCAACCGCACTCAGCAGGATCTCGGCCTCCATGGTTGTTTCGCCTGAAGGAGTCTTCACTTTGGCCTTAACGCCGCTGCCACTGGTATCAACCCCCGTTACTTCGCTGCTGGTGAATATGTCAATTCCCTGTTTCCTGAATTGTTTTTCCAGTTCCTTTGAAATATCCTCATCTTCCACAGGCACTATGCGGGGTAGGAATTCAACAACGGTTACTTTTGTTCCCAGACTGTTGTAGAAATAGGCGAATTCAGACCCGATGGCGCCGCTACCAACTATGATCATGCTTTTGGGCTGTTGTGCCAACGACATGGCTTCCCGGTAGCCGATTATCTTCTTCCCATCTATTTTCATACCGGGTAATTCACGGGAACGGCCACCTGTAGCAATGATGACATATTTGGCTTCCAGTACCTGCGTTTTACCATCCGCTCCGGTCACTTCCATTTGCCCACGGGCCTTCAATTTTCCATGCCCCATGAAAACATCGATCTTATTCTTTTTCATGAGGAACTGAACGCCCTTGCTCATCTTGTCGGCTACAGACCTGCTTCTCTTTATAACTCCGGGGAAATTTTGCTGTACACCGCTGGCATCAATGCCATAATTGGTGCTATGCTTCATGTATTCATAAACCTGGGCGCTTTTCAAAAGGGCCTTGGTGGGGATGCATCCCCAATTCAGACAGATTCCGCCCAGACTTTCTCTTTCAACGATTGCAACCTTAAATCCCAGCTGTGAGGCGCGAATGGCGGCAGGATATCCTCCAGGGCCGCTACCCAACACTATAACATCGTATGCCATATTATTTGTATGATTTAAAGATTTCGAATGATTCCATAGCTATTGTATGATGCAGAAAGCTGAGCGTGCCGGTTCAGGATCCCGGATCATAGAGCCGGTATTCTGAATTGATTTGCGAAATTACTGGCAAATAGGCAAACCGCAAAACGGGTTAAAACGAGGCCGGGAATTTTTTTAACGATATTTTCCCGACAATATGTTAAGAACTATGCGGAATTTTGCAGGGAACTTTCATGCCCGAAAGTTCTGCCATACAGAACCCATGAAGATATTATTCACACTCCTCTCTGTCTTATCATCCGTTTTGCTTAGCGCCCAGCCCAATCCGGAATTTGAATCAGTGGATCATTTCGCAAGGAGCATAAACATTCAAACCGGTAATCGTAAACAATTATTGAAGGTGATAGACACAATTCGCGGGCAATTCAATAATGCCGAAGCCAGGGTGAGGGCCGCATTCGTTTGGGTAACCGAACATGTGCAATATGACTGTGGCAGTTATTCTGATCCGGTATTGAGCAGAAATTCTATTGATGCAATTTTGAAGACCGGAAAATCAGTCTGTTCCGGATTTGCCAATATTTTTGAATTCATGTGCCGTCAAATGGGTATTGAATGCGTCAATATCAATGGATTTGCCAAAACCTCCGCGAAAGACCTGCTGCTGAAAGCCGACAGCATGAGGAATAATCATACCTGGAATGCCGTGAAGATTAGTGGAATGTGGAAACTCATAGATGTTACCTGGGCCAGCGGTTATGCAGATGAAAACTGCAGCACGGTGGTGAAGGAATTTGCCGATCAGTATTTCTTTATGCCCCCTGAACAAATGATCCTTACGCATTATCCGGCAGACAGCAATTGGCAGCTTTTGAAAAACAGGATGAGCCGTGAAGAATTTCTTGGGTTACCCATATTACACGATTCTTTTTTTAAAAGCGGGATTACAGAATTTGAACCTGGCCAAAGTACGCTGGAAGCGCCTTACAATGGATTGCTGGTATTTAAATTCAAATCTTCCCGCCCCCTGGAGAAGATAGGCATCTGGAGCCCCGATGCGTCTGTACCACAGGAATGGGCACAATTTACCCGGCGTGGCGACTATTTTGTTTTTTATTATTATGTAAAGGGGAGGAATGATTATATATTGAATATCTCCCTTAATGGAACGCGCACTTCCCTGATCTATAAAATCAAAGTGCAAAATCAAAAGAAACAGAGATCATAGATGACGCTGCTGCTTATATGAATCAATCGATGAGCGTGACGCTGTTCTTGAGCAGAATATCTTTCTTTAGAACGAAATCAAAATAGATGCAGTAGTAAATGAAGGTTCCCCTGCCCTGGATCTTACCCATATACCTTCCATCCCAGCCTTCGGTGGGAGATTTTGATTCAAATACTTTTTCCCCAAACCTGTTAAAGATCATGAGATGGTATTTTTCTATCGGACAAAAAAAGCTGGGTTTGAAAACATCGTTCCTGCCATCACGGTTAGGGGTGAAGGCATTAGGAAACATCATGCATTTTGAATCGCAGGCTACGGTCACTACGGTATCTATATGATATCCGCAGATATTGTCTGCCCTTAGTATATAAGTACCAGGATTGGGAGCAATATATTCGGGTCCCCGGGTTCCATCCTGCCATTGATAGTCGGTATATTTTTGTGGCACGGTTTGCAATGACACACCCAGGGCTCCGCAAGGTATTAGTACATTTTTGCCAAGTTCAAATTTGGGTTTATCAATCACCTCCACCTGAACCGCAGCCCTCGGGCTTTCACATCCCTGAACCGTTTGTGAAACATAATAATATGTTATGGTGGTATCTGCGGTGGAAGGTACGGGTGCAATGGGATTTCCAATACCGGCAATGGGTGAATCATACCAAAGTATATTCTGTCCCAGTGCTACTAATGGTTGGGCAGGCCTGTTCAAACAGAGGAGGATGAGGCTATCGGCATTCGGTTCAAGTATGAATGAGTTGAAAATCAGGGTAATGCTGTCTTGCACTATACATTTTCCATCATTAACCTGCACCCAGTATAGCCCGCTTTGATTGGTTTGAATGCCAGTGTCAGTGGCCCCTGTTGACCAGGCATAAAGGGCTCCCGGATATTGGGGTAGTGCCAGATTATACATTGTATCCCTGCAAATAATGAGGCTGTCGCCCGGGAATAGATTTACGGGCAGGTTGCATGGTGCCTGAGCCAGGGTATTTTGGCAGGTCAGGACCAAGAGTATCCACAGCAGCCATGGCATTTTTTTCATGGGATTCGGGGATTAACCTTTATAGTTTTAACTTATTTAACAATTATTGCACCAATTCTTTGATTTCACGCTCAAAACAGGGAATTTTGAAGGGTAGTAAGGGCAAAAACATTTTGAGTTTTAATTAAATTTGCAGACCTTTGCCCTCCCAAAAAAAATCAATTATGGCTAGAGTTTGTCAGGTTACAGGTAAGGTTCCCATCCCCGGCCACCGTGTTTCGCACTCTAATATCAAGACCAATCGCCGGTTCCTGCCGAACCTGCAGACCAAACGTTTTTTCCTGGCTGAAGAAGATAAATGGATAAGTCTTAAGGTATCCGCTGAGGGTATTAGAACGATCAACAAAAGGGGACTCTATTTGGTAATAAAGGAATTGAGAGCCCAGGGCGAAAAAATCTAACAATACCAAAATTTCAATACAATGGCTAAGAAAGGTAACAGGGTACAGGTGATCCTAGAGTGTACCGAACATAAAAACAGCGGCAAGCCGGGTACCAGCCGCTATATCACCAGTAAGAACAAAAAAAATACTCCGGAGCGCATGGAGTTGAAGAAATACAACCCAATTTTGAAGAAATATACCATCCACAAAGAAATTAAGTAATCATGGCAAAGCAAGCAAAAACAGCCATCAAGACCAAAGATCAAAAGGCTGCATCGGAAGCAAAGAACTGGACCAAAGTGATCAGGGCCGTACGCAGTCCCAAGACCGGAGCCTATACTTTCAAGGAGGCTATTGTGCATAAAGACAAGATCAGGGAATTCCTGGCTAAAAAATAAAAGGTGGTTTAGTAAGAGCGTGAAAGCTGTCATGATATATCAGTATCGCGACGGCTTTTCTCGTTTTATGTATTTTCTATGGACCAAATAATTTGTACACGTAAGGCAGACCCTTCAGATTGTTCTACAATTGCAGAATTGGGCCGGCAAACCTTTGCCGAAACTTATGGCGATGTGAGTAATAAAGAATCCATCGAAAGATA
>CALFNL010000297.1 GCA_937902875.1 uncultured Bacteroidota bacterium
GATAAATCAAATGTTTCCCCATATTCAATAGGGTGATGGGCTCACGGAAGTCCATCCTCCATCCACTATCATACTCTGCCCCGTTATGTGTCCAGACAAAGGCGAGAGAAGGAACAAGGCAGCGTTAGCTATATCGGCCACTTGGGCGGGACGGCCCATGGGTGTGATGCGGGACCATGTCTTCACGTAGTCCTCATCGTTAGTAGTTCTTTCGGTGGACGTGGCTCCCGGCGCGATAGAATTTACCGTAATGCCATATTCGGATAATTCCACCACCAGGGTCTTGGCAAGCATCTCCAGGGCGGCCTTGGTCATGCCGTAAGCTGCCAGGTTCTTATGGGCCTGGTGACCCGTTACTGATGACATGAACAAGATACTCCCCCCGGATTTCTGGGCAATCATTTGTCTGGCTGCGGCCTGAGCCAGGAAAAAACTTCCCCCCAGGTTCAATTTCATCACTCTGGAAAATGAATCTTCCGGGTAGTTGAGAAAATCTCCAAACAGTGTGATTCCCGCATTGGCAACTACCCTGGTGAGCTTCCCGAATTTATTTACAACCTCTCTCACCATTTCCTCAATAAATTCCAAATCGGAAGCATCCCCTGGCATGGCAATGCAATTTCCTCCGGCAGCAAGAATACACTCTGTGGCTGTTTCGGCGAGGGTTCCATCCAGATCATTCAAAACAACAGAAGCCCCCTGGCATGCCAGTTGGCGGCAGATTTCGAAACCAATACCCTGCCCCGCGCCCGTAACAATAGCCGTATGGTCTTTAAATAACTGAGTACTCTCCACAGATGAAAAATTTTGCATGATTTAAGAAAGACAGGTGTGCATTCTGAAGATATATATTCCCTGGGTATATCAATGCGAATCCCTCGTGACTTCGCTGCCCGACATACCTACCAGGAAATCAAAATCCGCTCCCTGATGAGCCTGCTGCACATGTTGCTGATATAGTCCCACATATCCTCTATCCATCGTTTTATGACTCGCCTTGTGCTTTGCTTTTCTGGCATTGAGCTCCGCTTCGGAGAGCTCTACATGCAGGCTCCGATTCTTTACATCCAGGCTGATGATATCGCCGCTTTCCACCACTGAAAAATTCCCGCCCGAAGCTGCTTCAGGAGAAACATGAAGCACAACGGTGCCAAACCCTGTGCCGCTCATTCTTCCGTCTGAGATTCGCACCATGTCACTAACGCCCTTCTCGAGCAGTTTTTTGGGGAGAGACATATTCCCCACTTCAGGCATCCCGGGGTAGCCGATGGGTCCCACATTCTTAAGCACCATCACACTATTTTCATCAATGTCAAGTGCCGGATCATCAACTCTCGCCTTATAGTCTTCTATATTCTCAAATACCACTGCCTTCCCCTTATGCCGCATGAGATGCGCACTTGCCGCGGAAGGTTTCATCACAGCCCCCTCTTCGCAGAGATTTCCTTTAAGTACCACGATGCCCGAAACTGGATTGAAAGGCTGTTTCAGGGTGGCTATCACATCCCTGTTATAACATTCAGCATCAGCATAATTCTCAGCTATAGATTTACCATTGACGGTATTACATTCCTTATGGAGCAAACTATCCAATTCCTTCATTACGGCGGGTAGCCCTCCTGCATAATACAAATCTTCCATGAAAAATGCCCCCGAAGGCTGAAGGTTGGCAATGAGTGGAACCTTGTCGGATTTTCTGTCAATATCTTCCAGGCTCAGGGGAACGCCGATCCTTCCGGCTATCGCAAGCAAATGCAGCACAAAATTGGTGGAGCCTCCAATCGCGGCGTTGACCACTATGGCATTTTCAAATGCTTTCTTGTTGAGCACATCCGATGGACGCAGATTTTCCTTAACCATTTCTACGATGCGGAGACCCGATAGCTGCGCCAGCACTTTACGTCGTGAATCCGCCGCGGGTATGGCGGCATTACCCGGCAGGGAAAGACCCAGTGATTCCACCATGCAGGCCATAGTTGAGGCTGTGCCCATAACCGCGCAATGACCCCTGCTCCGGCACATACAGGCCTCTGCTACCGTAAGTTCCTCCTGCAACATCTTTCCGGTACGGATGGCTTCATCAAAACGCCACACGTCACTAGTTCCGATATTTTTGCCTTTATACTTTCCAGTTAGCATGGGTCCTCCAGACACCACCAGCGTTGGAATATTCACACTGCACGCCCCCATTACGAGCGAGGGTGTTGTTTTGTCGCATCCGCAGAGCAATACCACACCATCCATGGGGTTCGCGCGAACCGACTCTTCCACATCCATGCTTGCAAGATTACGGTAAAGCATAGCTGTAGGCTTGATGAGGGTTTCACCCAGCGACATCACAGGGAATTCCACGGGGAAGCCTCCCGCCTCCAGGATACCCCTTTTCACCGATTCTGCCAACTCCCTGAAATGGGCATTGCATGGAGTCAATTCTGACCAGGTATTGCAGATTCCAATAACGGGCTTGCCTTCAAATTCATAGGCTGGAATACCTTGGTTCTTCATCCACGCGCGGTAAATGAACCCATCCTTGCCAGTTTTGCCGAACCAATTCCGGCTGCGCAAATTTGTTGTCATAGTTTTCAGAACCTTTTTCCAAAGTTATTTATTTCAATGAATCACCCTTTTATGCCACACTCATGCTTACATGCTCTTCCTCCAACACTTCTTTAACTGCCTCCACCAGGGCTTCCACATCATCAGGAAATATCTGCCCAATATTCCCGATCCGGAATGCGTTGGCCTTACTCAATTTCCCGGGATAAATGATAAATCCCCGGTCGTTCAATTTCTTGTAAAATCTGTCAAAATTGAAATGCGGATCATCTGGATACAAAAAAGAAGTGATGATATGTCCCTGGATCGTCGGCTTCAGGTATTGGCGGAATCCCAACGAACGCATTCCTTCGTCCAGTATTTTTTTATTGGCCTTATATCGCTCCTCCCTCGCCCTCACCCCTCCTTCCTCTTCCAATTCCAACATGGCCTGTCTGAATGCCATGATGCTGAGTGTTGGAGGCGTAAAGCGGAATTGACCATTGGATTCCAATCCCTGCCACTGGGCATAGAGGTCAAGACTAAGGCTCCTGGCCCGGCCCCTGCACCCTTCGAGCAAATTTCTTTTACACAGCACAAAAGCGAATCCCGGAACTCCTTCAATACATTTATTGGAAGATGACACCAGGTAATCAATATTCATTCCCTGCATGTCCATCTCAACGCCTCCAAAACTACTCATTGCATCCACTATGAATGTCTTATTGTATTTTTTACAGACAGCTCCGATTTCTGTTAATGGATTAAACAATCCGGTGGTAGTTTCACTATGAATGCATGCCACCTGTGTAATATCCGGGTTTGATTTTATGAATGAGTCGGTCGCTTCCGGGCTCACTATTTCGTCTTCTTCAAATCGAAGCACCTTATGGCTGATCCCAAGCACGGATGCAATTTTTACAATCCGTTCCCCATAGGCTCCGTTTACTAAAACCAACAGGTTATCCTCATTACACAACACTGTTCCAACCACACTCTCAATGGCGAATGTTCCCGAACCCTGCATGAGCACCGATTCATAGCCATTTTCCTTCGAAACCCCTGCCAGCGCCAATAGCCCTTCCCTGATTTCTTTTACGGCGTCAATAAAGACCTGATCCCTGGATCCCATGTCTTCCATCATGGCTTGCTTTACGGTTTTTGAAGTTGACAATGGCCCGGGTGTGAATAACAGTTTTTTCATCATGCAAATTATTTCATGTTACCCTGCTAAGGTATTACTTAGATCAGATATTTTGTGGCGTAACAACCATTCAAATATTTTTCCGGCAATTCAACCCCTGGCACAAATTATCAGAACCGGCGGAATAATTTATCTTCGGGGAAGCTAATTTCGTATCCTGCCTTCTATCATTTGCACCATGACCAAATTATCAGTCAATATTAACAAGATCGCTACCCTTCGCAATAGCAGGGGTGGCAACAATCCCGATGTAGTGAGGGCCGCCATAGATATACAAAGATTTGGCGCCGATGGAATAACCGTACACCCCCGCCCTGATGAACGGCATATCCGTTACCAGGATGTGAGAGACATCAAAAAGATCATCAATACAGAATTCAATATCGAGGGCAATTGCCGCGAAAAGAAATTTGTGGACCTCGTTCTGGAAGTGAGGCCCCAGCAGGTTACCCTGGTGCCTGACGAACTGGGGCAAATAACCAGTGATCATGGTTGGGATACAAAGAAGCACAAAAAATATCTACAAGAGATCATTGCCACTTTCAAAAATGCAGGAATCAGAGTTTCTATTTTTGTGGATCCGGTGATAAAAATGGTGGAGGGAGCCGCAGATACGGATGCCGACAGAATTGAATTATACACTGAATCCTATGCAAAAGGCTACGCTGCGGGCGGGCGGAATGACATAATTGCTCCTTTTGCTGCCGCTGCCCAAAGAGCCAGGGAACTGGGTCTGGGTCTCAATGCGGGCCACGACCTGGACCTCGATAACCTTAAATTCTTCAGTAGGCATATCCCCTGGCTAAATGAAGTTTCCATTGGTCATGCGCTGATATGTGATGCGCTCTACCTGGGCTTGGAAAACACTGTCCAAATATATAAGAGGCAATTAATTTAACACCCATACAGTTGCTACGGGAATGGTTTACGAGACAATTATAAAAAATTGGATAAGGGCAGCAATTTGTGGAACCGGGCTGCCCTCATCCTTTCTTCCAATCATCTTGTCATGCGTTTTAAGATGATTTCTTTAGGTTCTTAACTTCTTCCAACTCACCGTTCTCAAGCCTTACCAAAATGAGGTTATTTGCGTCTTCCAGGTTTACTACCCAGATAGTCCTGTCATCCTCTTCCACCTTAATGGCCTTGGTAATATTAAAGTCCACATAAGCGCTTTTCACCTGTTTCCTCAATTCGGCCGGAAGGTTAGACTCTGAGCCGTATGCTATATGATACAAGAGGTATCCCTTCTTATTGAATAATGCAGTGTTTTGTTGGTCATCCATAATAAATTTTGCGAGCAAATTCTTGTCCAGGTTATACCACTTGACTTCTTCAGCTTGCTCGAATGACTTTCTGAAACTATTCCAGACTCTTTGATCTACTTTTGCAGCAGTTGTGGTTATTTTTATGGGGGGGAGGGTCTTCATTCCAGGCTCTTGAGCAAAAGCACCGTAGGCCAAGAAAATCGAAGTAAATACCAAAAAGCAGCGTGAGAACATTTGACTTTTCATTACTTAAGATTTTTTGGTTATTAATTTAATTTCACAATTATAAAGCTAGAATAGCAGGCCTTCAGGATCTATGACTTCGATCAGCCGATATGGAGATTGTTGTCAGCAACAGATTTGGTGTCAAAAGGCTCCCGCCATCCATCAAAATCCCTGTAGCTTGCTTTGCCATTTGTTGTACCTTCCCTTTTACATCAAATTACAAGGCATATGAAAAGAGTATTTCCAATAGTATTGGCAACCGCTTTAATGGTTACTGCCATTACCGCGTGCGGACAGGAAGATAAATCCAAACGCCCGAGCCCACCCGCTACGGCCAGCGAAAAAATTGCGAGTGGAGCCACCGTCACCATTGATTACAGCAAGCCTTCAGTAAAAGGGAGGACCATTGGAAAAGACCTGGAACCTATGGATGGCAAGGTCTGGCGCACAGGCGCAAACGAAGCCACCGTGTTTGCAGTTGATAAAGACGTGAAGGTGGAAGGTAAACCTCTTGCCGCCGGGAAATACGGGTTATTCACCATTTCCGGTCCGGATGAATGGACGATCATCTTCAACAAGACCTGGAAACAATGGGGCGCTTTCACCTACAAAGAAGGAGATGATGTATTGCGTGTGAAAGTTAAACCTGGTAAAGCACCATCATTTACGGAGCAATTCAAGATCAATGTAGACAAATCAGGCAAAGTGTCTCTGCTTTGGGGTGATAAGCAAGTTGACTTCAATGTAAATTAACAGGAATCGAAAAAAATCATTCAGATCTCATTCAGGGTCCCGCCGATGGCGGGACTTTTATTTGGAATGCCTTTTTTGTAATATTCCCATCACGTCTTTCAA
Organism: uncultured Bacteroidota bacterium; assembly: GCA_937902875.1. Classification (GTDB taxonomy): domain Bacteria; phylum Bacteroidota; class Bacteroidia; order Chitinophagales; family Chitinophagaceae; genus PSRI01. The sequence goes on from CALFNL010000297.1 coordinate 6,088, forward strand.
CGAGTATCCCTTGGCATTCAGCAAAACAAGATAGTGAAAGAGCAGGTCTGCAGATTCATTCAGAAAGAGATTCCCATCATTATCCTTTGCTTCTATCACCATTTCTACCGCTTCTTCTCCTACTTTTTGGGCGATGGCATTTAAGCCTTTGGAGAATAATCCCGCAACATAGGACTCTTCAGGAGAGGATTGCCTTCTCAATGCAATGATGTCTTCCAGGTAATACAGGAAATCATCCTGGTGGTTCCTTTCATTCCAGCAGGTATCCGCTCCCGTATGGCATACGGGTCCCGTGGGATGAGCCTTTATCAGCAAACTGTCATTGTCACAGTCCGACATTATTTCTTTCAACATCAGAAAATTACCGCTCTCCTCGCCCTTTGTCCAGAGGCGTTTCCTGCTCCTGCTGTAAAAGCAAATCTTTCCTTCCCGCATGGTTTTTTGTACGGCCTCATCATTCATGAACCCAAGCATTAATACTTTATGCGTGTCAAAGTCCTGTACTATGGCCGGAACCAGGCCGTCGGGATATTTTGCGAAATCTATCTTCACCTCATCATATTTTTGGGTTTAATCTAATCTGTTCCCGTCAAAACTCTCGGGGTTTCCATGTAATTGGGTTTTGCCTGTTGCAGGCATGCATTTTTCGTTCAATACTTTAACTCAAATTCCAGGCTCCATTGCGCACCCCTTTCGGCCAAAGGTAAACAAAGAACATCCTATGGCTCCTGTCTGGACCTCTAAATCCTCACCGGTATCGAATATTCAAGCAGGTATCGCTTAAGGTCGGGAATGGCAATCTCCCTGAAATGAAAGATGCTGGCCGCAAGTGCCGCATCCGCCTTGCCTTCTGTAAAAACTTCTACAAAATGTTCCATCTTCCCTCCTCCTCCTGATGCGATCACGGGAACGGGAAGGCTTTCCGAAAGCTTCCGGGTGATGTCAAGCGCAAATCCCAGCTTGGTGCCATCGTGGTTCATAGAAGTAAGTAAGATTTCCCCCGCTCCTGAGTCAACGGCCTTCCTGGCCCAGTCGAAACAGGTGGTTTCAGTCTTCAGTCTCCCCCCATTGAGATAAACATACCATTCTCCATCCGCTTCCTGCTTTGCATCAATGGCCAGCACTACACACTGGCTTCCAAATTCCCGGGCAAGCGCTTCAACCAGTTTTGGATTCCGGAATGCAGCCGTATTTACAGATATTTTATCGGCGCCATTTTGCAACAACTCACTCACATCCTCCACAGTTTTGATTCCGCCCCCAACAGTAAATGGAATATTTATATGATGCGCGATGCGATTCACCAGGGTGGTCCATGTCTTTCTTTTTTCAATGGTAGCCGTAATGTCTAGAAATACTAATTCATCAATCCCTTCCTTCGCGTAAAAAGCGCCTAATTCCACAGGATCACCCGCATCGCGGATATTCTCAAAATTCACTCCCTTTACAGTTCTGCCATCTTTGATGTCAAGGCAGGCTATGATTCTCTTTGTCAGCATCCTCATTATTTTCTTGTACTTAAAGCTACTTTAATACCCAGTGCCACCAGCACCAGGCCGGTGATCTTTTCCTGCCATTTCAGGAATGCGGGAGATTTGCTCAGCCAATTTCCCATTCTGGCGAACAAGATCGCGACCAGCATATTTACAATCAATCCTGAAAAATTAAACCATATCCCCAAAAACAGAATTTGCATTTGAGGATGAAGTTCCTTCAGCACTACAAATTGAGGCAGGAAAGCCAGAAAAAACAGGGCCACCTTTGGATTGAGCATATTTGTAAGAGCGCCCTGCCCGAATATTTTACTATAAGAAAGCCTGTCCATCCTGCCTGGCAGATGAAATGGGGATGATCTTTTTTTCAACAATGACTTAATTCCCAGGTAAAGCAGGTAGGCCGCACCGAGCCATTTGATCACATCAAAGGCGATTGCGGATTTGGCTATAATGGCAGACAAACCTACTACAGCCGCCGTGATATGCAGCAGGCAACCAGCCGAAATTCCCAGGGCCGATACCAGTCCGGCTCTCACTCCCTGACCAGTACTCCTTGACGCCACATAGAGCATATCATTGCCGGGCGTAATATTCAGCATCAAACTTGCAAATGCGAAAAGCAGGAAATTATTGATATCCATGACCCGGAATTTCGTTTTTATTGCAGCCCATACTTCCGCAGATCCTGAACGTCTATTCGTCCCTCATAAATGGCTTTGCCAATGATGACGCCTTTGCAGCCCAGTCCTTCCAATATAAAAATATCATCCATTGATCTCACGCCGCCGCTGGCTATGAAATGAATGTGTTGAAATTTGCTGAGTATGTTTCTGTATAGTTCCACAGAAGGGCCTTCCAGCAATCCATCTTTTCCCACATCAGTACAGAATATTTGAGTGATTCCCCTATTCACATAATCTTCTATGAAATCATATACCCACAATTCCGTTTGCTCCTGCCAGCCACTCACCGTTATTTTTTCATCTTTTACATCTGCGCCAAGGAGGAATTTGGAAGCGCCATAGATAGAGATCCAGTTCAGAAATTTCTCTTCCTCTTTTACCGCCACGCTCCCCACGGCCGCCATCCCTGCACCGGAATCAAATACAATCTGAACATCGGCCAGGGATTTTATGCCACCCCCAAACACAATCAGCAAATTAGTCTTGCGCGCCAGCGTTGCCAGCACTTTACAATTTTTAACCTTCCCGGCTTTTTCGCCATCCAGATCCACCAGGTGCAATCTTTTCAAGCCAGCATCTTCGAACTGCATGGCAACTTCGAGTGGCTTTTCGTTATATACCTTCTTTCGTGCAAAATCACCCTGGGTGAGCCGGACGCATTTCCCGTCAATGATATCTATGGCCGGAATGATCTCCATCTCTTTATATTTGATGAACTCTTCATTTCAGTGACAAAAAATTTTTCAATATCTGTTCCCCAACACCCGCGCTTTTTTCGGGGTGGAATTGCACGCCATAGAAATTGCCTTTCTGCAGCGCCGAACTATAGGGAAGCGTATATTCTGTGGTCGCGATTGTATGCCGCCCCACCGAAGCATAATATCCGTGCACAAAATAGCAGTAGCTTTCCTGGGGCACCGATTCAAAAAGTTCCGACTTGAGATCAAAAATATTATTCCATCCTATCTGCGGCACTTTTACCCGCAAAAGCGAATTGTCGAATTTTCTTACTTTTTCTTCGAAAATTCCAAGGCAGGTGGTATCATTTTCTTCCGAATACTCGCACATCAATTGCATACCCAAACATATCCCCAGCACGGGCTGCCGGAGTTTGCGGATGGTCTCATCCAGTTTCCTTTCACGCAGGTACCTCATAGCGCTGCTGGCCTCTCCTACACCGGGAAAGATCACCCGCCTTGCCGAACGGATCATTGCATGATCGTCTGTAACCACGGCCGTTTTACCAATCCTTTCCAATGCATACAACACAGATTGTATATTGCCCGCATTGTATTTCACTATTACCGCATCCATTTTATTTTTCATTGATCAATTCAAGATTTTTGACAGGAATTTCCGCGTATTCTCCTCAATATCTCCCGAACCATCCAAAGCCTGGATGAAGGCCGTGCCGATAATGGCACCGTTGGCAAATGCACAAGCATCCATAAAACTTTCTTTGTCCTTGATGCCAAACCCTACCAATACAGGGTTCCTGAGATGAAGCGATTTCAATCGTTGCAGATATTTCTTCACGGATGCGAAGTCCTTATCTTTTCCGGTCGTGGAAGAAGAAGAGACCGCATAAATGAATCCTGTGCTCAACTCATCCAGTTTCCGAATTCTTTTTTCGGATGTTTCCGGCGTCACCAGAAAAATGAAATCCAATCCATATTTCCGGATGATGGCTCCATATTCCATTTCATATTCATATATGGGAAGATCAGGAAGAGTCAATCCGTCAATGCCCAATCCGGCGGCGGTTTTGCAGAATTTTTCGAAACCGTATTGGAGGACCGGATTCATATATCCCATGAGGAGTACGGGGATCTCAATCGTCTTTCTGAAATCCCTGAGTTGGTCGAATAGCTTCTGGATCGTCATCCCATTGCGTAAGGCCTGCATGCCGCTGGATTGAATAACGGGGCCATCGGCCAGCGGATCACTGTATGGCATTCCCAATTCTATAATATCCGCTCCATTGAACTGCAATGCTTTCATAACAGCCAATGTGCTATCCAACCGGGGATATCCCGCCGTGCAATACACACTGAGCACGCGCTCATTTTTCCCGTTGAATAATTTTTCTATTCTATTTTGATTCATAATTTTCATCTTTCATTTCAGGATATTTTCCGGAACCTGATTATTGATCTATTTTATATGTCGAATACTTTTCATCCGCAATCCTAAGTCTGTTGCATCGTTTCCATGGCCTTCATATAGGTTGCAAGGTCCTTATCTCCCCTTCCGCTCAGGCAAAGCACAACCGTGTCATTTGGTTTGAAACGGAGTTGATTCAATGCCGCCAGCGCATGTGCCGATTCCAACGCAGGGATGATGCCTTCGAGCCTTGCCAATTCAAATCCCGCTGCCAATGCTTCGTTGTCTGTGGCGCTCAAAAATTTCGCCCGTCCGCTCTTGAACAAATTGGCATGCAGGGGACCGATGCCCGGATAGTCTAATCCAGCGGAAATACTATGAGGCTCCACTACCTGCCCGTCTTCTGTTTGCATTAGGAGGCTCCTGCTCCCATGTAATATGCCAGGCCTTCCCAATTGGGTGGTGGCCGCGCTCCTGCCGGTTCTTAATCCCATGCCCGCTGCTTCCACCGCTATGAGTTTAACACGCTCATCATCCAGGTAGTGATAAAAGGCCCCGGCCGCATTGCTTCCACCGCCAACACAGGCAATTATATAATCGGGTGATTCCTCATTCTCATGTTCTTTCAACTGCCATTTCATTTCTTCACTGATCACACTCTGAAATCTGGCTACCATGTCTGGGTAAGGATGTGGCCCCACTACACTACCGATGATATAATGAGTATCAACAGGGTGGTTGATCCAATCCCTGATGGCTTCATTGGTGGCATCTTTCAGAGTCTTGCTGCCGCTTGCAGCCGGCACTACGGTGGCGCCCAGCATCTTCATACGGGCAACATTAGGCGCCTGGCGTTCTATATCCTTTTCGCCCATGAACACAATGCATTCCATATTCATCAGCGCGCATACAGTAGCAGTTGCAACCCCATGTTGCCCCGCTCCTGTTTCAGCGATGATCCTTTTCTTGCCAAGCCTCCTGGCCAGCAGTATTTGACCGATCGTATTATTGATTTTGTGAGCGCCGGTATGGCAAAGGTCTTCACGTTTCAGATAGATTTTCGCCAAATGCTGTTCGCTTAGCCTCCGCGCGAGATAAAGAGGGGTTGGCCGGCCTACGTAATCTTTGAGGAGGCTCCTGAATTCTTCCTGGAAAGAAGGTTCATAAATGATCTGCAGGTACCGGGTCCGCAATTCCTCTACATTCGGATAGAGCATCTCGGGAATATAGGCTCCACCGAAATTTCCATAATAGCCTTTTTCATCAGGCATTGTAAAAGTCTTTGCATTTGTCATTTCAATATTCATATTAGAATCATTCTTCTGTTGGGGCCGAAGGTGTGTTCAGGATCAATTGCAGGAACTTCAGGTCTAACCATCTTCCAAATTTGTATCCAACTTCTTTAAAATGGGCCGATTCCACGAAGCCAAAACTCTTATGTAATTGCAGACTGGCCTCATTGCCGGCTTCAATGGAAGCGATGATGGTATGCATCTCCAGTTGCTTAGCCGCTTCGATCAGCGGAGGAAGCAGCTTTTTTCCAATGCCACGGCCCCTCATAGCAGCAGCCACATAAACCGAATCCTCAACCGAATATTTATATGCCGCCCAATTCCTGAATGGACCAATGGAACTCAAACCAAGTATCCGCCCATTTTCCTCCGCCACAAAAACAGGAAAACCAAGTTGCTGCCTTAACCTGAACCAATCACGCCTCATTTCCAATGTGTGCGGGCGATATTCAAAAATGGCCGTCGTTTCCAAAATAACTTCATTATATATCAGAAGTATTTGAGGCAGGTCATCTTCGATAGCATACCTGATATTGATCATGGCCATTCTTTTTTTGAGCAATGCAGTCCATCAGCCCTCTTCATTTGAATCAAGCGCCTGTATGAATGCTTTCACTTTTTCAAGATCCTTCACACCTGCGCTTGTTTCGAAACGGCTGTTGATATCCACGGCAAAGAGCTTTTCTCCATTTTTTCCCTGGCAAAATTCTTTCAGCTTATCTGCATCTTCCAATCCAATGCCACCACTCAGCAAAAAGGGCTTATCAATATTCACTTCATCCAGGATGCGCCAGTCGAATTTCTTTCCGCTGCCACCGTAATTTGCCCAGTCAGTGTCGAATAGAAACACATCGCAGACATTCCCGTATTCCCTTATTTTCCATTCAATATTGTCAGCTTCCTTAATTCGGAACACCTTGATCGTAGGAACCTGTTCGCTGATCCGCTCGCAAAAACGGGGCGTTTCATCTCCGTGCAACTGAACCATGTGCAGACCATAATTGTGAACATGGTTCATCACCTCGTCGAAGGATGCATTTACAAATACGCCCACCTTATTGATCTTCACACGCGCTTTCTTCAATTGTTCCCCGGTTAAATGCTTCATCACGAAGCGGGGCGATTTGTGATAAAAATTAAAACCGGCGAATTGAATCCCCATTTCATCCAGGGCGTGCACCTGCTCGATCCGCGTCATGCCGCAAACTTTAATACGCATTGTCAATCGGTTTTAAGTTGCTGAATAAAACGGGCAAATGCAACCGAAGGGTCGGGCTGTTTCATGAAATATTCTCCCATGAGAAAGCCCTTATATCCAAATTCCTTTAATCGTTGAATGGCAGCAATTTCACTGATCCCGCTTTCCGAGATCCTGATTTTATTGGCGGGGATCTTTTCACTCAAGCGCACAGAGGTTTCAATATCCACTTCAAAATTCCTGAGATTCCGGTTGTTTACGCCCACCAAATCTACATCATCACAAATGTGTTCCAATTCATCTTCCTGATGAATTTCCAATAGAATTTCCATACCCAGATTCTTTGCCACAGCGGCCAGCTCTTTTACCCGTGAAGGGGTCAGGCACGAGGCGATCAACAGGATCACATCGGCACCCATGGATTTGGCTTCCAATACCTGGTATTCATCAATCATAAAATCCTTTCGCAGAATGGGAATCTGGTTTTGCCTGGCTTGCAGAAGGTCTCCGGAACTTCCTCCAAAAAAATACTCGTCGGTCAACACCGATAAACCCGAAGCGCCCAGACGGGTGTATGCTGAGGTGATTTCTGCCGGGCTTGCCTTATCATTGATGATTCCCCTGGAAGGCGATCTTCTTTTAAATTCGGCAATGATCCCTGTTTTGCTTTCATCCAAAATAGATTTCCTGAGTGATAAGCACTCCCTTGAAAAATTTTCAGAGCCTTCCAAATCGCCAATGCTCCTTGAATTCCTGCGAAGATTCACCTCCCACTTTTTATGTTCAATGATGGTATCGAGTATGTTCATTTTAATGGCTTGCTGATCCCGCGCTTCTGATTACGAGGAACCCTGGTCAGGCATTTATTTCAATTAATTTATTCAAGGTCATAAGCGCTTTACCACTTTCAAGGCTTTCAACCGCGCTGTGGTAGGCATCATCATAGGTTTTGAAGCCGCCCGCGCCGTGTAAGGCCATTGCCGCATTGGCAAGCACTACGGCATTTTGCGCCCATGTTCCTTCTCCCCTGAGTATCTTCAAAAAAATCTTCGCCGATTCTTCCACGGTATTGCCACCATAAATATCACCAGGCTCCACCATCCGCTTTCCCAATTGCTCGGGAGTCATCACGCGCTCACCCTCATGGGTGATCACTTTGGTGTCATTGGTCAGAGATATCTCGTCGTATCCATCCACCGAATGAATGATGGTGAATGCCCTTCCCGTATCCTGGAGGAGATAATTGTAGATTCTGGCCATCTCCAAGTTATACACTCCCACCAATTGAAATGAAGGAGCAGCGGGATTGACCATCGGGCCCAGCATGTTGAAGAATGTACGCAAACCTAAATTCTTACGTATAGGACCAACTGCTTTCAGGGCAGGGTGAAAGAGGGGCGCATGGAGGAAGCAGATATTCGCCTCATCCACCTCGCGTTTCAGGCGACACACATCATTCCTGAATTTGTAACCCAACTGCTCCATTACATTGGAAGCTCCGCTGATGGATGAGGCTCCATAATTGCCGTGCTTGGCAACTTTATGCCCCGAACCGGCTACAACAAAACAGGAAAGCGTTGAAATGTTGAAGGTATTCTTTCCATCACCTCCCGTTCCCACGATGTCTGTTACCTGCAACCCATCCAGATTAACGGGCACGCAGAGTTCCAGCAAAGCATCCCTGAAGCCTTTCAGTTCATCAATCGTTATACTCCGCATCAGGTACACGGTAATGAATGAGGCCACTTCGCTGTCGTTGTACTGACCCCTTGATATATTCACCAAAACTTCACGGGCCTGCTCCCTTGAAAGCGTTTTATGCTCGAATAAATATTGCAATATCTTTTTCATATCCATTTTTTCACTTCAATTAAAATTACCGGATCGCATTTTCATGGGGATTTATACATTCCAAAATCAATTGGCAAGCCAGTTGCGCATAATATCTTCTCCTTTTGGAGTAAGAAC
>CALFNL010000298.1 GCA_937902875.1 uncultured Bacteroidota bacterium
TGGCGAAAAGACCGGAATCAAAGTGGCATTATGCCTTCCTGAAAATGCTTCGAATGAAAGAAAGGAGATTTTGAGATCCCTGGGAGCGGAAATCATTTACACATCCCGCTTTGAAGGTACAGACGGGGCACAAAATGAAGCCAGGGAATTGGAACGGATTCACCCTGATAAATATTTTTATGCCGATCAATACCGGAACAATAATAATTGGAAGGCTCATTATTTCACAACGGCAGTAGAAATCTATGAGCAATTACCAGGGATCACACATTTTGTAGCAGGTTTGGGAACTACAGGAACTTTTGTGGGAACCGGAAGAAGACTGAAAGAGCTAAATCCGGATATACGCCTGATTTCGCTCCAACCCGATTCTGCATTGCATGGATTGGAAGGTTGGAAGCACATGGAGACTGCCTTGGTACCCAAAATTTATGATCCGGCACTTGCCGATGAGAATCATGAACTGAGTACAGAGGAATCTTACGAGATGATTAGGAGAATTTACAGGGATGAAGGCATGCTCCTGAGTCCTTCCTCGGCGGCCAACCTGGCAGGAGCCGCAAAAATTGCCGCTACACTGGAAGATGGAATTGTGGTAACCGTGCTACCAGACAATGCGGATAAATACGGTGATGTGATCAGGAAAATTCTATGAGAGATCCAATTTTGATTATGATCTGCATTTACTGAAAACAAAATCCAAGCTATATGTTAGTAATCGACCAGGAAGCCAGACAATTCATGATCAGGGATGCCGAACAGACATTTCCGAATGAATGTTGCGGTTTTATGTTTGGCAGGGAAGAGGGGGCAGACCGTTATGTTAGCGCCGCCCGGCCAGTTGAAAATGCCAGGGAAGGAGATAAGAGGAGAAGATTCGAAATTTCTGCGATTGATTATATGCACGCGGAACAATATGCTGAACAGAAGAACCTTTCCCTGCTGGGCATTTATCATTCGCATCCCAACCATCCTGCAATTGCGTCTGAAACCGATCGCCTCGCGGCGCAGCCATTTTTCTCCTATGTGATCATTTCCGTGCGGAATGCGGTTTTCGCGGAATTGAGATCCTGGAGGCTGAACGATGACCGGCAATTTGAAAAAGAACCTGTGGCACTTGGAATCATTTCTCAATCGTAAAAAGACAGGAAATGAAAGGCTGGAAAAAGCCGATAAAATCGATATTCAATTCAAACATAAAAAAATCAAACTTACATGGCAACAGTCATTATCCCCACTCCGCTCAGGAAATTTACAGGCAATACATCAAAGTTAGAAATCAAGGCTACCAATATCAAACAGACCGTTGATGAACTCACGATGAACTTTCCAGATCTCAGGAAGCATTTATTGGATGAGCAGGGGAAAATCAGGAATTTCATAAACATTTTTGTGGGCAACGACGATATCAGGGACCTGCAAAAGGAAAATACACTTGTACGTGAAGACAGCATAATCAGCATTATTCCGGCCATTGCGGGGGGAACTGCATAGTTGGATTTGAATTCAAAAATGTTGCAGGAACGAGGATAGCCGGGCAACTTTCAACAGGTGAAATTTTTTTATTTATTATTTTGTAGTGATTAGACATTCAGATATGAGCTATAAGGATATTAAATTTTCAATTCAAGAATTAGCCCGATATGACAGGCATATTATTATTCCCGATTTTGGAATTGAAGGGCAGCAAAAATTAAAGGCCGCCAAAGTGATGGTGGTTGGATCGGGCGGCCTGGGAAGTCCGGCCCTGCTATATCTCGCTGCCGCGGGTGTTGGAACCATTGGCATTATTGATTTTGACGTAGTAGATGATAGTAATCTTCAGCGCCAGGTATTATTTGGAGTGGATGAGATAGGGCAACCAAAAGTGGAAGCCGCCAAACGCAGAATCACAGCACTCAATCCTCACATTAATGTGAGGCTTTACAACGAGAAATTGACTTCTCAAAATGCCCTTGAGATATTGAAGGATTACGATGTTATTGCGGATGGAACCGACAATTTTCCTACGCGTTATCTGGTAAATGATGCCAGCGTGTTATTGGGGATACCCAATGTATATGCTTCAATTTTTCAATTTGAAGGTCAGGTGTCAGTATTCAATTACAGGGATGCGGATGGCAGGCTCGGCCCCAATTACAGGGATCTGTACCCAACGCCTCCACCACCGGGACTTGTACCCAGTTGCGCAGAGGGAGGCGTTCTTGGTGTATTGCCTGGTATCATTGGCAGTTTGCAGACACTGGAAGTGATCAAGGTAATAACAGGAGTGGGTGACACCCTGAGTGGTCGCTTCTTTACTTTCGACGCGCTCAGTTTTCAAACGCGGATATTCAATATCAGGCGGAATCCTGAAAATCCAATCAATGGTGACAATCCTACCATTAATTCTTTGATAGACTATGAAGAATTCTGTGGCCTCAGGAAACCGCCAGACAGGCTATTGAAAGAAATTTCGGCAAAGGAACTGTATGACTGGCAGGTGAAGGGCGAGCCTTTTCAACTTATCGATGTGAGAGAACCTCATGAATACGAGATTGTGAATCTTGGCGCCGACCTCATTCCGCTCGCATCCATCAGAGAAAATATTGATAAAATTGACAAGGACATAAAAGTGGTCTTTCATTGCAAAATGGGAGGCAGGAGCGCGAAGGCCATCCGTGAATTGGAGGATCAATTTGGACTGGAGAATTTGTATAACCTGCGCGGTGGCATACTGGCATATATAGACGAAGTGAAACCCGAGTTAACGCGGTATTGAGCCCGGCGCATCAGTAGCTGCTGTCCATTAAACAGGTTTGTTGAAGAAAAAGCTGCTCTCCTGATTGTAAAATAATTTGAAGGATTGCGGGAGTGAAAATTCCGTTATGAATTGAAGTGACACTTCACTAAAGTATGATTTCAGGTTTGGTAAAATAGAAAAACGGCTATCCATATTAGGGTAGCCGTTTCTTATTGCAGGATATCCATCAATTTGAGGCATCCTACTTTCAATTATTTCTAGGCCGTTCTCAAATAAGTGTTGTCGTGGCCCAGGTTGGCATCCTTGTTATTCCTGAATCCCGACCTGATGCGGCTCAGACTTTCTTTTGTGATACCCAGGAAAGAAGCGAGGTAAGTTAGCGGGATACGCTGCAGGGCCTCAGGCTGTTTTTGGGTAAAATAATGGTAACGATCCGCGGCTTCCATGAACCTGGTCGCAAACAGGTTTTCCTGCATTTCAACAATGAAAATGCTCATGATGGTGCGATGCAGTTTTTCAATGGCCTGGTAATTATGACTCAGGTTGATGAATTCATTATATGGTATCACTCCTATCACGGAGTCTTCCAGGATATGCATGGTTTCTCTTGCCGGCATATTCAACAGGATGCTGTGGAGTGAAGAGATGATATGGTTATCATATCCCAGCCAGGTTGTATGCTCCTTTTGGGGAGTCTTATGAAATAACCGGTAGGAGCCTTTTACAATCACAAACAGGTCTCCGCAGAACTCGTCCTGTACGAATACATGATCATTCTTACGGTATTCCTTAAGGGTGATGATGCCTTCCAGAGCCTGTTGGCTCGCTTCGTCCAGCGGCGCATATTGCTGGCATATGGAAATGACCCTATCCATTCTGATGGGTTCGCTTGGTAAAGTTTTTTTCACGGGGTGTAGAAATTAAGGTTCGATAGAATACTTTTTATCATACATTAAACGGGTAAGCAGTTCGATTATTATGGTTTCAATCCCATTTTGTTGGTAACAATAGCCGGATTTTGCCGGGCACACTGAGTTTCAGGTTGATCTATTTGAAACCTGCATCGCAAATGGGTTTAACATATGGCAACAAGTCATAAACTGTGTGAGTTAATTGAACCCGCGTGAGTAAGTTTGCTATTTGCAACATTCGGGTTTTTACTATTCTGGAATAGTCAATCACTTTATAGAAAAGAGTCTCATTTCGGGAACAGTATAGTTTCTTACTGTTTGGGCTAAGCGTTGATCAATTTGTACGGGGGCCCCTGTGGTCCGTGAATCCAGGATTATCATTTGTAGCGCCAGTTAGAGGCAGGCTTCCGCAAGTGTTGTGTGGATCGTGTATGGCAGGCTGAAAATTTCACTACGGATGCTTCAATTTTTCCAGCAGGAGATTTCCGGCTTCGGGTAAATTCTTTCCGAAGGCCAGGATTCCTCCTTCGTGGCCCGCCATGCCAAATATCTGATGATGGCGGATAGCAGGATCTTTCATCATCCTGTAAATTTCACGGGCCATGGCCGTGGTTCCGTATTCAATGTTCTCACCGGTGGAAGGCAGAGTGCGGAGCAGGCTTTTCCAGAGTTCATAATGATGTACGTGCAACACGGCATTTACGCTGGCATCAGATTCATACATTATTGCATGTGTAAGTGATTCGGAAGAGGCCTTGATAGCTCCCTTTGTGGTCAGGGAATTCTTTTCCAAATCGTAGGCAGTAACAATTGCATAGTGCTCCGGGGTAAGGTGCTCAATCTTTCCTGTAGTGGAACCCGTAATGATGAATTGATTCCCCTGATACCTCACGCTCAAATTGCCATAGCCAATGCCTTCCCGGTTAGCTCCCACGAGCCCTGATTTGTAAAGGATTTCACGCCATTCATTCAATTCCTTCAGCCATACCGGATCGGGAGCTGCGGATTTGATCCATTCATAATTGAATTTTATGATCCCTTCATCCTGCATGTGGTTTATTTTTTCTCAGGAAACATTCTTAAAATATCTTCTTCACGTGCCCTGCAAATGCCCCTTTCTGTGATCAACCCGCTGATTAGTCTGGCTGGCGTAACATCAAATCCGTAATTACAGGCATGACTATCTGCAGGTGTTATCAATACTTTCTTTAGCACTCCTTCATGCACACCCGTAACATATTTCACTTCTTCTTCGCCGCGTTCTTCTATCTCTATTTCATTGAGTCCATCGCTGATTTTCCAGTCGAAGCTCGAGGAGGGCAGGGCCACAAAAAAGGGAATATTATTATCCAATGCGGCGAGAGCCTTAAGATAAGTGCCAATCTTATTAGCCACATCGCCCGAGCGGGTAACCCGGTCGGCGCCCGTAATCACCATATCAACAAGGCCATGCTGCATCAGGTGCCCTCCGGCGTTATCGGTAATAACTGTATGAGGAATGCCCTGGTTCAAAAGCTCCCAGGCTGTTAGACCCGCTCCCTGGTTGCGGGGCCTGGTTTCGTCTACCCATACCTGTAGGCTGATGCCTTTCGCAGCGGCCGCATA
>CALFNL010000299.1 GCA_937902875.1 uncultured Bacteroidota bacterium
AGCCGGCCACCATCAGGATCATGGCCATGGCCCCGATGATTTTCAAAACCATACCAGCCTGGCGCCCCATGCTCCCTATTCGGTATCGAAGACTTTAATGGAAATGATCGCCTCATATCCCGGCAAGGGGCTTATTTCCATTCATAACCAGGAAAGCCCCGATGAGAATGAATTCTTCTTGAATAAACGGGGCGGGTTTTTGAAATTATACGAGGCATTGGGTATCGATATCGGATTTTTTCATGCCACCGGCAAAACAAGCCTGCAGAATTTTTTGCCCATATTGAATAAGAGCCCGGCCCTGATGCTGGTGCATAATGTTTTCAGTTCCGAAGAAGACATATCGTTTGCAATTGAATCCAGGAGCAGGCAGGGTTCTGAATTGTTTTGGTGCTTATGCCCCAATGCCAATCTTTATATCAACCGTCAATTGCCAGATATTACATTATTGGAAAAGAAACAATGCAGGATCGTGGTGGGAACCGACAGCCTTGCTTCCAATCATCAACTGGATATATTATCGGAGCTGAGGACCATCCACCATCATTTTCCAAAAATAAAAATCGGCTCTCTTCTTGAATGGGCCACGATCTCGGGCGCCAGGGCCCTGAAAATGGAGCAATGGTTGGGGAGTTTTGAAAAGGGTAAAAAGCCCGGGCTGGTGCTGATTGACCAAGACCTGCAAAAAGCGGAAAGATTATTGTGAACCGTGAACGGCCACCGGTTTCAGGAAATAATTTCCTGCAGAACAGGCAAAGTTCGCATGTTGCCAAAATCCTGGATATGCAGGGCGAAAAAGATCATGTAGGCTTCCAGTAATTGCCGCCTGGTTATATGATTCATACTGAATTGATGCAATTCATCGGGTTGCATGGTCTTGAGCAATTGAGAAGTGATTCTGGCAGCTTCCCCATCAAGCAGGTAAGGATGCGAAGGAGGACTCTGAACAAAATTCCCTTCGCGCAGGTCGAGGATATTATTCTTTTCGGAGTAGTCGTCATTGATCCTGAATCCAAAAAATGCGGTCAGATGCAGCGCGAAAAAGAGAGGGAAATTCGCAGTGACCAAATCGTCGGCAGCATCGAGACTGATGAAGGCATCTTCAATAAAATTATAGAGATCAGGATGTGACTCGGGTTGCTTTATGGTCTTTTGCAGCAATTCCACCATGAAGAGCATCACGGCATTCTTTCTTACATCGAAAAATATGCTCCGGTACAGGTAATGCCATTTGAATTCCCTGAGGCGCTGTAAATTCTTCAGGTCGTTGTGATAGACCACGAGTTCCAGGATTGAGCCAGGCTGAAAATGATTGGCTTTCGCGGAAGATTTTTTAGAAGTACGAACGCCGTTCACCAGATATGACTGGATGCCGAATGACTCCGTATAAATCAGCACCACTACGGAAGTCTCTCCGAATTTGATCATCCTCAACACTATGCCCCTGGTTTTCTGAATCATTTGCCTGAATGAATTTCGCGAGCGCTAAAAAGTTTTTTCACTGGTAAGAGCGAATAAATATAAGAATGGTTTTGATTATACCGGCGCGAATGTGAAGGCCATGTGAAATTGGAATGCAGCCAACCTGCCCTCCTTTTTAGTCTATATGGCGGCATATCCACTTCACGAAGCGTCCCATTCAGAGCTCATAAAAAAATTTACAAAGCGCCTCAAAATAAGTTTCTTTGCACATCCTCAATTTATCAATCAGCACACATGTGGCAAAAGCTTGGAGAATTTGTTCTAAGGTACCGTTTAACTCTTTTGATTGTTCTTTTGGCTGCGACTGGTTTCATGGCCTATCATGCCCGGCAGGTAAAACTAAGTTATGAATTTGTGAGAGCCATCCCCGTAGATAATCCTATCTATAAACAATACCTGGCATTCAGAAAAAAATTCGGAGAAGACGGAAATATGCTGGCAATCGGGTTCCAGACCGATCAACTCTTCCACAAAGACCTATTCAATGATTTCTTGAAATTGAACGCGTCGCTAAAGAAAGTGAATGCGGTGGAAGACGTGCTGAGCGTGGCCGCGGCTATTGATCTTGCCAAAGACAGCGCCAGCGGCAAATTGGTGGCCAGGCCCATATTCCCATCAGAATATTCTTCGCAGGCAGAGCTGGATTCCGGCAGGAATATATTCCTGAACCTGCCATTTTACAGAGGGCTCCTGTACAACCGCGAAACCAATACTTATTTGCTGGGAGTGAAGATCAGGAAGGAGGTAATAAATTCCAAGGGCAGGGAAAAAGTTGTGGATGACATCAAGCGACTTGCCTATGGTTTTGGGGAACGCCAAAAAATTGAAATGCATTTGAGCGGACTGCCGCTGATTCGTACGGATATCGCGGTGCGCATCGCCAACGAAATGAAATGGTTCCTGTTTGGATCACTACTGCTATCCGCCATCATATTGCTGCTCTTCTTCAGGTCTTTCAGCACCATGTTGCTTTCGCTGTCTGTAGTGATTATCGGCGTGATATGGAGCCTGGGCTCGATGCACCTTCTCGGCTACCAGATAACCCTGCTGACCGCTCTGATTCCGCCGCTGATAGTGGTAATTGGAATTCCCAATTGCATTTATTTCTTGAACAAGTACCATACTTCCTGGCTGAGCAATGTTGACAAGAAGGGTTCCCTGGTTATGATGGTGAGCCGGATGGGGATTGTGACCCTGTTTTGCAATATTTCCGCCGCCATTGGATTCGCGGTATTCGCACTTACCAAGAGTGCCGTGCTTAAAGAATTCGGCGTGGTAGCGGGAATCAATATCATGGTCATATTTCTGATTTCATTCATACTCATTCCGGTTGCCCTGAGCTATTTGCCGGCACCACGCAGCCGGCATGTGAAATACCTGGAGAGCAGGTGGCTTGACAGGATACTGACGAGAATTGAAAAATGGGTATTCAATCATAAAAAAACCATTTATGCCCTCACCCTGGCGGCGGTAATTTTCTCAATACTGGGTATCATTCAACTAAAATCGGAGGGATTCATCGTGGATGATCTGCCGAAAACAGACAGGATCTATACTGATCTGAAATTCTTTGAAAAGAATTTTAAAGGGATCATGCCGCTGGAAATTCTGATTGACACAAAAAAGAAATACGGATTTGTAGGCGCCAGGGCCCTAACGATATTTCAAAAAATGGACAGCCTCTCGCAATATATAGCTTCTAAAAAGGAGATGGCCAGGCCTCTCTCATTGGCAGAAGGACTCAAATTCGCCAAGCAGGGATTCTACGATGGTGACAGTAACGAATACTCGCTACCGGGGAATCTTGTGGAAGGATCATTTGTGAGTGATTATCTCAAAACGAAAAAAGACAGCGGCGGCTCCAGGAACAGTTTCCAAAAACTGATGGCCGCTTTCATGGACAGTAACAGGCAGATTACCAGAATCAGCGTGAATATGGCCGATGTAGGCAGTAAGAGATTACCGGAAATACTCGACGACCTTAGAACAAAGGCAGGGCAGCTATTTGATTCCACTCACTATAAGGTGGAATTTACGGGTACCAGCGTCACTTTCCTGGAAGGAAGCCGATTTATTATCCTGGGCCTGAAGTCGAGCATCATGTGGGCATTCCTGCTGATAGCCCTGTGCATGTTGTATTTGTTCAGGTCATTCCGGATCCTGATTTGTTCCCTGATCCCCAATCTCATTCCCCTGCTCTTCACTGCCGGTGTTATGGGCTGGGTGGGCATTCGCATCAAACCCAGCACCGTGCTGGTTTTTAGCGTGGCGCTGGGGATTGCCATTGATATTACCATTCGTTTTCTGGTGAATTACAAACAGGAACTCGCTCCCAATAATTATAATATTAAGAAAACCGTATTACAAACCATTCACCACACCGGCATCAGCATCATTTACACTTCGCTGGTGCTGATCGCGGGATTTGTGATATTCGTATTCAGCGGATTCGGTGGCACCAAGGCGCTGGGCTGGCTCACCTCACTCACCTTATTATCTGCCACCATAACGAACCTTGTACTGTTACCCATACTGTTACTTGGGCTGCACAAAGTGAAGAGTAGAAAGTAAAAGCAATTGAGTTAAAAAATTGGCTGCGCAATTTAGTCATCGGCCTATTTTAGAAACCTGGCCAGAGTGTCCTGCAGACCTTTTCCCCTGAGGTTTTGGCCTATTATTTTCCCCTGCGGATCTATGAGAACATTGAATGGTATGCCTTCGATACTATATAGCTTCAAAACATCACTATGCCATTCTTTGAGATCACTCACATGATTCCAATTGAGTTTGTCTTCCTGAATTGCATTTACCCATTCAGACCTTTCCTTATCAAGCGATACGCCCAGTATTGTAAAATTCTTATTCCTGTAGGTCTTGAATGCCTTCACCACATTGGGGTTTTCATGCCTGCAAGGTGTGCACCAACTCGCCCAGAAATCCACCAGCAGGTATTTACCGCGGAAAGATTTCAGGGGTACCGCTTTGCCGGAGGTATCAGGCAAAGAAAATTCCGGAGCGTCCCTCCCAACCAGGTATGTGGAAGTTAATTTTCTGATATAGTCAAAATAGCCAGCTGAAATCTTCCTGATTTCGGCATTTGATGCAAAGCGATCATTTAGCCTGGAGATGACTGGTTTTAATTCGGCCGTATCCGGCTGCTTTTGCTGAAGGATTCCCATGGCATAGATGGCAACCCCGGCGCTTGCAGTGGTATCCGCGTATTTGAGTACATATGAAACGGCATTATTTACTTTAGCTTCATAGTTTTGAGTTGTCTTCTTGAATTGACTATCTGCCGGATCCATTTCCTGTGCCAGGTGTTTTATGGAATCAATTACTACAAGACTGTCATTGAAAGTCTTTAGCAGATTCTTGAGTGAAGACGATCCGGGTGTTTGCACGTTATACAATCCAAAATCCTTCCAGTCTGCATTCACATTGATATCCTTCATATCATTTGTAAGCCAGATGAAATTTCCATTCTGTTCGAATTTGAGCCGGTAAATCCCTTCATGGGTTGCATAGGCTGCAAAATCGAATTTCACATCGCCGGGCCCGATCACGATGGTATCAATTACCAATTGCGGGGAGCCATATTCTTTGGCAACCAGGTAAACAGTTTGTTTTACAGGATTATTCTTCAGATCAACATGAATTTTCAGGTTTCCCTGCTGTTTTGGTTTGCAGGCGGCAACACTCATTGTGAACAAGGCCGCGATGACTGTGATCCGGAACATATTTGAAGGGGGTTTTTAACGATTTAGTTTTTCAAGCAG
>CALFNL010000300.1 GCA_937902875.1 uncultured Bacteroidota bacterium
CGACATGAAGGACAGCAATGGGGCGATGAACATGGGATCGAAGTGGATCAATACGGTATAGACAGGATTGAAGTGATTAAGGGGCCGGCCAGTCTCACTTATGGCTCAGATGCTCTGGCGGGTGTGGTGAATCTCATTCCCACGCAACCAGCGCCCGAGGGAAAAATGACTGGTGAAATTCTCGCGGAATACATGGGCAATAATGGTGAATTTGGCGGTTCAGGAATGTTGGGCGCAACGAAAAATGGTTTTGAATGGATGGGGAGGATATCGCATAAGGAGGCGACCAACTATCGCGATAAAATTGATGGCAGAGTGTACAACACGGGTTTCCACGAAACGGACGCGAATCTTGCTCTCGGATTACACCGCGATTGGGGATATTCCCATCTGGACCTTTCCCTGGTTGATGATACTCAGGAAATTCCGGATGGCAGCAGGGACTCGGTCACAAGGAAATTCACGAAACAGATTACGGAAGATGATTTGTACCGCCCGATAGTAAGCGATGCGGAATTGGCATCCTACAAAATACCGCCCATCCACCAGCGTGTACAGCATTTTAGAATTTATTCATCCAATAATTTTACCATGGGACCCGGCAGATTACTGGTAAATGTGGGATTTCAAAATAGCCGGCGGCGTGAATTCAGCCATCCCGAAATGCCCGATGTTCCCGGCCTTTTCCTTCAATTGAATACTATTTCATACGATTTAAAATATCAGATTCGTGATTTGGATGGATGGAATCCGGTTTTCGGTATCAATGGAATGTACCAGGATAATAATGTGACCAGGGGAACTGAATTTGTGATCCCCTCTTTCAAACAATTCGACATAGGTCCATTTGCCATGGTCCAAAAAACATTCAACAAGCTCGATATTTCGGGTGGCCTCAGGTTTGACAGCCGTGATTTCAATAATAAGGAGCTATACAGCAAGCCGGATCCTGTTACGGGATTTGACAAGGCTGTGTCGGGTACGGACACGGCTGGCTCGGATAAACTTTTTTCAAATTACAAACAAGGCTTCTCAGGAATTTCGGGCAGTGCTGGCGCCACCTATAATTTTACCGAGAAATTTTCCCTGAAGGCCAATATCGCAAGGGGATACCGTTCCCCCAATATTTCAGAGATCTCGGCCAACGGGGTGCACCCCGGAACCAATATTTACCAGATCGGGAACCCGGATTTCAAGCCGGAATTCAGTCTGCAGGAGGATATCGGCATGGAGTTCACTTCAAAATACGCTGCCATATCCATCAGCCTGTTTAACAACAGTATCAATAATTATATATACAATCAAAGATTGATCGGCTCCGGTGGTGCTGATTCTGTACTGGTGCCCGGCAATCAGACTTATAAATTTCAGCAGGGCAAGGGGCAACTCTATGGTGGAGAAGCCAGTATTGATATACATCCTGTAAAAATGCTCCATTTCGAAAACAGCATATCCGTCGTGTATGGAAGGAATAAAGGGCTGGATCCCAAACTGGAATCAGACAGCAACCGATACCTTCCTTTTATGCCACCCCTGCATGGGATTTCTGAGATCCGCTATGATTTTGAATCGAAAGCGCACCATATAGTACATGGTTTCCTGAAATTGCAACTGAGTTATTACGCAAGGCAGGACAGGGTTTATCTCGCGGATAATACCGAGACCCCCACAAAGGGTTATGCCCTGGTCAATGCAGGTGTAGGCGCCGGATTCACTAACGCCAGGGGAAAGACGATCTTCAACCTGTATATTATGGGTAATAACTTATTTGATGTGGCCTACCAGGATCATCTCAGCCGCCTCAAATATTTTGAGTTTTATCCGGGAGATCCCAGGGATCATTCAGGCATTTACAATATGGGAAGAAACATTGAATTCAAAGTGGATTTTCCCCTGAGTTTCCAGTTGAAAAAATGATCCGGAGAGCGGAGCGGGGAATGTTTAGTAACCCCTTGCATACCAATGGCTGACTAAATACCTTTAAATAAATATGATGTTAATGCGGAATGCACATTTTTTTTGCAGAAATTGTTGACTTAAATTACATAGAGGCATATTTATTAAAATTTCAACCTTGAAAACGGCTAGAGGAATACATCTGCTTTGGATTTGTTTGACACTCTTCTCTTGCGTGGAAGGCCTTGGTCAGCAAGCCAGTTTACCCACTGGTGAACGTTGCGGATTGGGAATCGTAATGGAAAAATATTTCCGGCAACACCCTGAATATAAATCGGAATTTGAAAAGCGACAGCAGGCTTTTCAGGCCAGGTATGAGACCATGCTTCGCCAAAAGGCTGCCGCACCGGCATTGTTACAACGTGCCAATGCGATCATGACAATTCCAGTAGTAGTACATATCGTGTTGCCCGATCCGTCTATTGTTACCGATGATCAGGTGCAATCGGAAATAGACGTGCTTAATGCGGATTATGCCGGACTAAATGCGGATTCCACGAATATTCCACCCGCATTCAAGGGAGTCTTCGGGAAGAGCCAGATTCGCTTTTGTCTTGCGGAGCATGACCCGACCGGAGAGTCCAGCAATGGGATCGTAAGAGTCAGTTCCGGTACCGTTTCGGTAGCCGGCCAAAATGATCCGGTGAAATCTTCTTCATCCGGAGGATCTGACGCCTGGAATATTTCAAAATATCTAAATATCTGGGTTTGCGATATGCAGGGTGGTTTGTTGGGCTATTGTTTCCTGCCCCAAACGCCTGGCCTTCCCGATGCGGAAGTAGGCGTGGTGAATAATTATACTGCATTCGGAACTATCGGTACCGCACAAGCGCCCTATGATAAAGGCCGCACTACCACGCACGAGATCGGCCACTATTTCAACCTGATCCATATTTGGGGAGCCTCGGGATGCGATGCTTCCTGCAGCGATAGCGATGGCGTGGCAGACACGCCAAATCAGAATGCCTGCACATTTGGAGCACCCGCCTTTCCCTTAACTGATGTGTGCAACACGGTGGCGCCTGGCATCATGTTCATGAACTATATGGATTATTCCGATGATGGAGTAATGTGCCTCTTCACCCAGGGGCAGGTTGATAGAATGGAAACGGCGCTTACCACACTGCCTGACCGAACCCCCCTGCTGAGTTCCGACGGTTGTACGCCAGCGATAGTGTATAACATAGATGCCAGTGCAAAATCAGTTTCTGAACCGGGAAAGAATGTAATTATTTGTGGCAATACTATTGTTCCAAAAGTGGTGATTAAGAACTCCGGCAGCACCGTACTTAGCTCGGTGAAACTTAATGTATCGGTAGATGGGCAGGCGCCAATTAGCACAGACCTCAATATAAACCTGGCTCCATTTGCCGAAATGACGGTGTCTTCAAACCCGGTCACTTCAAGCGGAGGGAGCCATACCATGAAAGTTTACACATCATTGCCTAACGGAATAGCAGATCAAAATGCAGCCAACGACACCACGAATTCTGTTTTTTCAATAAGTGATATAAAACTCACGCCCATAACCGAAGATTTTGAGACTATTTCTTTCCCGGCAAATTTCTGGAGCAATGGCAATAACTCTTCTAATGCGGCATTTAATTGGAAGCGTGTTTCCAATGCGCGCCATTCGGGAACGGCGTCTGCCAAGATCGACAATTACAATCTGAATGTACCGGGTGGATATGCGGATCTCAGAACGCCGCAATTGCAGGTGCCATTGGGCATTGACTCCATGAAAATGACTTTCTGGCTGGCTGCAGCTCTATATGATAACAACACTTCCGATACCCTGGAAGTGCTGATTTCAAATGATTGCGGGCAAACTTATTCATCGGCTTACAAGAAATGGGGTCAGGCGCTTAACACACATGGCAATGGTTTGTTTGTAACCAGCGACTATATTCCCATTTCCAGCGAATGGAGACAGGACACTGTGGATCTCACGCCTTTTGCATTGGGCAGGAGTGGGAATTTCATCGTTACATTCAGGGATATCAATAATTACGGCAACAATATTTATATAGATGATGTTAACGTGCGCACAAGAACCCTGCCTGCCAGGGTCAAGAGCAGCGGTTACCTGATAAGCCCTAACCCGTTCACATCCCAGTTCATCATTCAGAATTTTCCGTCGTCGGGAAACCTGAAGAGCATTGCTATTTATAATAGTGTGGGACAAATTGTATGGTATCGTACCTATAGCCTTGGCACGGCCGATAACTATATACCTGTTTACCTGGGCAACGTGGCGGCCGGCATATACAATGTTCACATGATCTATAAAGACAAAGTAGTGAATGACCGCATAGTGAAAATGAATTGATCATAAGCCTCGATCCATTGGGATTGAAAATGGAATGAGATCATTTTATTTGCCCTGGTGTGACTGTAAAATTTTCAATGGCCCTTCCAGGAGGCCTGGTCATACATCAATTCGTGTTTGTATTTCAAACAAGGTGACATTTTATAAAATTCAGCCAGGCTTTGGGTGCAGGATGGATTCGCCCGGGCTCAATGTATGCTTCTTAGAAAATTGAAAAGGCCCATTACTTCAAGCTTATCACCTGAGGATTAGCGCTTATTCTCCCCTCTCCAAAAAATTCCCTTAAATTTGAATGAAGCCGATCCTGCTTTAAAGAAAGAATCATCCATGTTTTGTTTGATCCAGGCTGCATTCGGGAATTTGGCAACTGCCCTGGGCCTTCCTCAGGGTTTTTCATGAATTATTGCCTTAGTATTACTGCAGGACCATGCTCCGGAATTCGGTTTGGGGTTGAAAGACATTACTCTTGAAGAAAATAATAGTTCAAATTTCCTGTGATCCGGATTTTTTCCTGGCCGGGTTTTGTTGTCACCTAAAATTGTTCATGATTTGAAAGCAAATGCGCTCCAGGAATTATTGTCTCAAATTGGAATATCCTCTCCTGAAGATAATCTCCTACGAAAGTATGCCAAGGAAAAACCGCCTTTGCGGTTGGAATTGTTCAGTGCCGACCAAATGGAGCAATTTGCGGGTACGCTTGCGGCTAAGCATAAGGTGATAACCGGTCAATTATCGGAGCACCTCCTAAAGCGTCTCGCAGACAATGAGGAAGTGCTTACTGAAGTGCATAACCTGCTTACGGAGGCGGTGATTGCAAACAATGCCATCGTGCCGGCAGGAGAATGGTTGCTGGATAATTTTTACCTGATTGAGGAGCAGATCCGGACCGGGAAAAAGCACTTACCCAAGGGGTATAGTGAGGTTTTACCAAGGCTTACCTCCGGGGCTTCCAGAGACCTGCCACGTGTATATGATATAGCCATTGAAATTATTTCGCATAGTGATGGCAGGGTAGACCTGCAGAGTCTGACGCAATTTATCACTGCTTACCAGGTGGTGAGTCCGCTGAATCTCGGGGAACTCTGGGCAATTCCCATCATGCTGCGACTGTCTCTCATAGAAAATCTCCGGAGGGTTGCCGCCAGGATTGCCGTTGACAGGATTTACCAGAACCTGGCCACTTTTTGGGCGGAACAGATGGTGGAAACTGCGGTGAAGGATCCCAAGAGTCTGATCCTGGTAATTGCTGACATGGCCAGGTCTGGCCCCCCAATGGAAAGCGCATTTGTAGCGGAACTCACGCGGCGATTGCAGGGCAGGGGACCATCACTGGCGCTTCCCCTGAGTTGGATAGAACAGAGGCTGATGGAGACCGGCGTCAATACGTTGGAGATGGTATATGCCGAAAACCAGAAGCAGGCAGCCGACCAGGTATCCATGAGCAATAGCATCAACAGTCTTCGATTCCTGGGCACTACGGATTGGCGGGATTTTGTGGAAGCTCAGAGCGTCGTGGAGAAGATATTGCGGGAAGATATAGGTGAAGTTTATGGTAAGATGGATTTTTCCACCCGCGATGCTTACCGGCATGTGGTGGAAAGAATTGCGAGAAACAGCCGTTCATCCGAAGAAGAGGTAGCCGTGATGGCCATCCATCTCGCCAAAGAGGGGAATGAAGCCGAAAAAAGCGATCGCAAAAGGTCACATGTAGGTTATTACCTGGTGGGAGCGGGCCTGCGCCAGCTGGAAAGCATGGCCCGGATTCAATTTTCAATTGCCGAGAAATTTATCAGGTGGGCGTATAGGTACCCTTTGCCGATTTACGGTGGTACGTTATGCTTGCTCATCTTTTTATTGGTGGGAATTGCAATGGGCAAAGCCTATTCAGAAGGTGTGCGGGAAGGCCTTTTGATTTCCGTGGGCCTGGTTGCCCTCGTATGTGCCACGCAGATTGCCCTCACCCTGGTGAACTGGATAGTTACCCTCATTGTAAAACCGGCGCTTTTGCCCCGGCTGAATTTTTCCAAAGGCATACCGGATGACTGCAGGACCCTGGTAGTAATTCCCACCATGCTATTTACCCCCACCGAAACGGCAAGACTGGTGGAAGACCTGGAAGTGAGATACCTGGCTAACGTCAAGGATAACCTGCATTTCGGCCTCCTAACTGATCTCCCTGACGCCGAAGCTCAAACGAAACCGGGGGATGACGAGCTGGTGGATGCGGCCCGCGAGGGTATCGATGCCCTCAACCGAAAATATGGCCGCGAAAAGAATGATGTATTCTTCCTGTTTCACAGGCCCCGCCTGTGGAACGCGCACGATCGGGTTTGGATGGGTTACGAGCGCAAGAGAGGTAAACTCGGGGCCTTGAATGCGCTGATTGGAGGTGAAGGAGAAAACGACTTTTCCGTTATTGTAGGCGAAAAGCAGATCATCTCGCAGATAAGGTATGTAATAACGCTGGACACAGACACGCAGTTACCAAGGGATTCTGCGCAGCAAATGATTGCCGCTATGGCCCACCCTTTGAACCAGGCGGTTTACAATGATAAAAAGAAAAGGGTCACGGAAGGCTATGGCATTTTGCAACCACGCGTTGGCGTTAGTTTGCCTGGCTCCGGCAGATCGCTCTACGCGAAGATCCATGGAAACGAACCAGGGATCGATCCTTATACTCGCGCGGTTTCCGATGTTTACCAGGACCTGTTTGGAGAAGGTTCTTTCATAGGGAAGGGAATTTATGAGGTGGCCAGCTTTGAAAAAGCCCTGAAAGGTCGCCTGCCAGACAATCATATCCTGAGTCATGATTTGCTGGAAGGCTGCTATGCGCGGTCGGGGTTGATTTCCGATGTTCAGCTATATGAAGAATATCCATCAAGCTATATGGCCGATGTGAATCGCCGGCATCGCTGGATCAGGGGAGACTGGCAGATAGCCGACTGGATTTTGCCCTGGGTTCCTGTACCGGGAAGGCATATACGTAAAAATCCTTTGTCGGCCCTGTCTAGGTGGAAGATCTTCGATAACCTGCGCCGCAGTCTGGTTTCACCGGCGCTCATGCTTCTATTGATTTTATGCTGGACGGTGCTCCCGTCATCCTGGTTCTGGACCATTGCAGTGATCGCGGTGATCCTGGTGCCCTCCATGATTACCTCGTTCTGGAATATGCTGAACAAACACAAAGAGGTTCTGTTTTGGGAGCATATCAAGACTTCCTTTCAGGCGGCGGGAAACAATTTTGTGCAAAACGTACTCACACTTGCCTGTCTTCCATATGAAGCACTCTATAGCAGCCGGGCGATCCTGGTCACTAATTGGCGGCTACTGATTTCGCATCGCCGCCTGTTGGAATGGAATCCTTCCGGAAATTTAAAACGAAGCAGGAAAGGCACTACTCTTGCGGGCATTTATACCTCCATGTTAGTATTCTGCCCGCTGTCGGCCCTGGCAATGTTTCTATATCTCAGCCTTGGATCACCCATCACCCTGTTCATCGCTTTCCCCATCCTGGCATTGTGGCTTATCGCTCCGGCCATGGTATGGTGGGTGAGCAGGCCTCTCGCGAAAGAAGCCGTAAAGTTGTCGCAGGAACAGATGGTATTTCTACAAAAATCGGCCCTCAGAACCTGGGCTTATTTTGACGAATTGGTCACCGAAAAAGATAACTGGCTACCTCCCGATAATATACAGCTCCATCCCGAAACAAAGCTTGCACACCGCACTTCCCCTACCAATATGGGCTTCTCCCTGCTCGCCAACCTCGCAGCCATGGATTTCGGATATATCACTTGCGGACAATTCCTGGAGCGCACCCAGAAATCGCTTGGCGCCATGCATTCGCTCGAAAGATATCGCGGACATTTTTACAATTGGTATGACACCGTTTCGATGGAGGTATTGCACCCCAGGTATGTTTCCACCGTAGACAGTGGAAACCTGGCCGGCCATCTCCTGGTGCTGAGGCAGGGCCTCCTGGTACTGCACAAGCAAAAAATATGGAACGGAGATTTATTCAAGGGCCTCAGGGACACCTGGAATATAGTTATGGAACTGGTGCCGGATGGGCAAAGGACCAGCGCGATTCAAAATGATTTCTTTTCGGGCAACCACCAGAAATTAGAATCCCTCGAAAAATCCAGGTTCTATCTGGAAGGGCTATGCGCTGCATTGGCGGCTTTAGCCCGTCAATTGGATTCGAAGCCTTCGGGTGAAGCCAGGGAATGGGTGGAAATGCTGGAAAACCGCGCAAAGAATGCGCTGGAAGAAATATCATTCCTGGCCCCCTGGATATTGCATCCACGGCCGCCGGCCAGGTTCGCGGCCCTGCTGAACAAGATCAGGATTCCCACGCTGGGAGAGCTCCGGGACCTGGAAAGAGAATTATGGCCCCTGGTGAACCAATTGAAAGTTGAGGGAGTCTCGGAAGAGGAAAATGCCTGGCTCGAGGGATTCCTGCCCTGCATAGCCGAAGCCAGCAGGAGGGCGGAGGATCGGCTGACCCTTATCGATAGCTTGGCTGCCCGGGCGGAAGACATGGCGTATGTGGATTATGATTTCCTTTATGATAAGTCTCAGCATTTGCTGTCCATTGGATTCAATGCAGATGATCATAGGAGGGATCCGAGCTATTATGACCTCCTGGCCTCGGAAGCGCGAATGGGAATTTTTGTTTCCATCTCACAGGGCAAGATCCCGCAGGATGGATGGTTTGCGCTGGGGCGGCAACTGACCAACACTGGCTCTGCGCCCGTGCTCCTGTCGTGGAGCGGCTCCATGTTTGAATACCTGATGCCATTGCTGGTAATGCCTTCTTATGATGACACACTACTGGATCAAACCGACAAATCAGCGGTTACTGCGCAAATAGAATATGGCAGGCAGCGGTCTGTGCCCTGGGGCATTTCCGAATCGGCATACAATGCCGTGGATGCTTCAA
>CALFNL010000301.1 GCA_937902875.1 uncultured Bacteroidota bacterium
TTTTAATTACCCGGCCCCGCTGAGAAATGGCTTGGAATACCTGTCACAGGAATTGGCTTATAAAGCCGCCGGCGTAGTAAGTTATGGAGGTGTTGCAGCCTGGACAAAGGCGCAGAACCGTCTGAAAAATGATCTGGCTTCATTAAAAGTGGTTGCTATTACACAATCGGTTAACTTTTCATTTTTCCAAAAAAACATCAACGATCAAAATGAATTCGAAGCAAACGATATTTCCCTGAAGAACGCAGATACCATGTTCAGGCAATTGATACGCTGGACAAAAGGATTGAAGATAATCAGGGAAGACAAGGGGACCTAGATGAATAACTATTCAACCGTTATCAAAATATGACTGACCCGGATGAAAAATGATTAAGTTTGCCGCGACAAATCACTGATCATTGTGCTATTCCCTTTGATGATATTCTTGAAATAAATTCGAAAAGAGAAATGCGATATTCTTCTCTAATTGGAGTGCTGGCCGCCATAGCTGTCTTGGCAGCATCATTTATGCCCTGGGTGCAAATTGAAAGCGCTCATAAGGTGCTCACGGGAATGGACGCACAGGGTACTAATTTCGGAAGACCGGGACAATTGCATATACTTTTAAGCGCCATTGCCATAGCGATGTTCTGCATACCCAGGATCTGGGCAAAAAGAGTCAATTGGTTCGTCTGTGCCTTCGGTTTAGCCTGGGGCTTCAGGAATTTTATCATCTATGCAAGGTGTGAAATGGATACCTGCCCTGTGAGGAAATTAGGACTATATATAATACTCTTTGGCTCCATAATTATGTTATTGGCGACCTTCTTTCCAAACCTTAAAATCACCCAGGAATCACCAGATCAATCAAAGGCCAAGGGATGATTCTTAGACAAGGTTTGATGCCAGGCAGGCTTTTCAATAATTCAAACAAATCAATTTCTCATTTCTTAGTCTCTTTTACCCACCCATCTTTCAAGGTCACGGTACGGTTGAAGACTAAGTGTTCTGCCGTTGAATCTGTATCGAGACAGAAATATCCCTTTCTTATGAACTGGAATTTTTCCCCGGCTGCCGCATCCTTGAGTGATGGTTCTATATAGGCCCTCTCAATAATATGCAGGGAATCCGGATTGATATATTCTTTGAAATCACCTTCTTCCATGGCGGGATTCTCTACCTTGAACAACCTGTCATACAATCTAATTTCTGCGGTGGCGGCATGGGCAACGCTTAACCAGTGTATGGTTCCCTTAACGTGGATTCCCGAACTGTCGGCCCCACTCCTGCTTTCCGGTATATAGCTGGCAAGGATTTCCTTTAGATTTCCATTTTCATCCTTAACGAAATCATCACAACGGATGATATAGGCGCTTTTCAATCTCACCATGGTACCTGGGGCCAGCCTGAACCATTTCTTTGCAGGCAGTTCCATGAAATCTTCTCTTTCAATCCACAGTGTACCAGAGAATGGGACCATTCTGGTGCCGGCATCTTTGTTTTCTGGATTATTTTCTGTAGAAAGTTCTTCTGTTTGTTCTTCAGGATAATTGGTGATAATAAGTTTCACCGGATCGAGCACGGCCATGCGCCTCTCCGCGATCCTGTTGAGATGCTCCCTGATACAATATTCAAGCAATCCCAGGTCAATCAGGTTCTCACGCTTCTGCACGCCGATGCGATCGCAGAATTCGCGAATACTCTCGGGCGTATAGCCCTTTCTCCTGTAGGCCGACAATGTGGGCATTCGGGGGTCATCCCATCCGCTTACATAACCTTCATTCACCAATTGCAGCAATTTTCGCTTACTCATAACCGTATAGGTCAGGTTCAGCCTTGCAAATTCATATTGCTTGGAGGGGAAAATCTCCAGTTTTTCGATCAGCCAGTCATATAAAGGACGGTGGGGAATAAACTCCAGCGTGCAGATGGAATGGGTGATTCGTTCAATGCTGTCACTCTGCCCGTGCGCGAAATCATACAAGGGATAGATACACCATTCATCGCCCGTTCTGTGATGATGGGCATGTTTAATGCGGTAGAGTATCGGGTCACGCAGGTGCATGTTGGGAGACGACATGTCTATTTTGGCTCTCAACACCTTTGCGCCATCCTCGTATTTTCCCAACCTCATGTTTGCAAACAATTCGAGGTTTTCTTCCACACTGCGGTTGCGATAAGGACTTTCTATTCCAGGTTCAGAAGGGGATTTTTTTTGGATGGCTATCTCCTCACTGCTGCTATCGTCTACAAATGCCAAACCCTTTTGGATCAGCTTTACCGCAAAGCCATATAATTGCTCAAAATAGTCGGAAGCATATAGTTCCTTTGCCCAGTTGAAACCCAGCCAAAGCACGTCGGCCTTGATGCTATCCACATATTCAGTCTCTTCTGTAACAGGATTGGTATCATCAAATCTGAGATTGGTTTCTCCGCCATATTTCAGGGCGAGCCCAAAATTCAGACAAATGCTTTTGGCATGGCCAATATGCAGGTATCCATTGGGTTCCGGCGGAAACCTTGTTCTGATTGTATGGTATTTGCCGATATTCAGATCCGCTTCAATAATCTCTTCAATAAAATTTAGGTCTTTTTCTTCACTCATTGCTCTGGAAAAATTGAATTGCAAATGTAAGGATTGTTCTTCGTCCTCTTTCTTCAGTCATCATGATCCTGAATTTTCCCGCGAAACGAGACGCGCCAAATCACTATGTATGCGATGGCCTTGAATTCCGGTAATGAAATTCAAAATTCACATGGTGCTTATGGCCACCATAACCTATCCCTATTATGTTTTGAGGTAATTGAGTCTCCCCCAAAAAATCAGGTTTTGCAGAAGATAATTTGATATGGAACCTCATTCCAGAACGGAAAGGCTTTTTCTGATGATATCGGCACATTCCAGTACCTGGTCTCTGTCAATTACCAGGGGAGGCGCCAACCTGATCTTGTCTCCATGAGTGGGCTTGGCCAGGAGACCATTTTCCTTCAGGCGGAGGCAAAGTTCCCAGGCTGCTTCGGAGTCATGATGCCTGATCACAATTGCATTCAGCAGGCCCATGCCTCTCACTTTGGCCAAAAATGGTGAATGTATTTTGGTCAATTCAGACCTCAACAGGTTTCCCATTTCCTCTGCTTTAGCCGCCAGGTTCTCATCTTTCAGAACATTCAATGATTCAATAGCCACGCGACATGCAAGGGGATTTCCTCCATAAGTGGATCCATGTTCTCCGGCTTTGATGGTAAGCATGATTTCATCATCGGCCAATACGGCGCTGATTGGAATTGTTCCTCCGCTCAACGCCTTTCCCAGGATCAGAATGTCAGGACGAACATTTTCGTGATCACAGGCGAGCATCTTCCCAGTGCGACATAGGCCGGTCTGCACTTCATCGGCCATAAACAATACATTGGCCATTTCGCAATATTCAAAGGCCTTTTTCAGGAAACCCTGATCGGGCACTACCACGCCTGCCTCACCCTGGATGGGTTCTACCAAAAATCCGGCAACGTCCTTATCCTGCAGCGCGATAGACAATGCATTCAGATCATTGTAAGGTATCACTTCAAACCCCGGCGTAAATGGGCCGAATTGTTTGCGGGCAGATGGATCAGTGCTGAATGAGACCAGCGTAGTAGTTCTTCCATGAAAATTATTTTCGCACACTATGATTTTTGCCTTTCCCTCGGCAATATGCTTCACCGAATAACCCCAACGCCTGCAAAGTTTAATGGCGGTTTCAACGGCTTCGGCGCCAGTATTAATGGGTAACACCTTATCATAGCCGAAATACTGTGTAATAAATGCCTCGTACTCACCCAACTGATTGTTATGAAAAGCTCTTGAGGTCAGCGTTAGCCTCTGAGCCTGCTCAATCAGGGCCGCGATAATCCGTGGATGGCAATGGCCCTGGTTAACGGCCGAATATCCGCTTAGAAAATCAAAATAACGGTTGCCGTCAATATCCCAGACAAATACACCCTCGCCTCTGTTCAGAACCACCGGCAAAGGATGATAATTATGCGCCCCATATTTGGCCTCGAGGGTCAAATAATATTCTGTTCTTTCCGAAAAAGATATAGTGGATGACATAACACAAAACTTTAAAATGAAAAATGAGGAGAGAAAATATGCGCGGCAGCAGGGGCCTTCACGTCATGCGAGACCCCTTCTCTAGGAACCATCACTGGTGATCGAGGAAATCGAGGTTTTGATCTAAGAAATCAGGTATGGTGGCGCTGGTTTGAATGGCGTTGAAATTTCGGGCAATTTAACATTTTATTTCGTGAATCTAAAACCGATTATTTGGCTTTTGTATTTTCATAGCCGCTCAGGACCACATTGGTGCCGGCGCCTGCCGATATCAAATCCGATCCTGACCCTTGTACCGGATTCAATGAATCTTTGGCAGGCGGTAATTTCTGAAATGCGGTTTCAGAGGTTGTGGGATTGAGCTTATGCCTTATATCTTCAACCACAGCCAGATACAGGATATTTCCCAAAATAAATAATAGGGGTATGGCAAATTTGCTCAATTTTATCGTGGATCTTTTCATAAGCCCAAAGATCATTTACCAATATTGACTTATTATTATGGCACCGTTAATACAAGGTCAATTAAAGGTTAAGCCCCGCACGAATTTTATATTTGCAGGTACTGTCTTTATTTTAGACGCTTAAAATTATTCCTGATGTCATACAGTATGCCACCGCAAACTCATATTGGTCATGTGCATCTCAAAGTAGCTGACCTGGAAAGAGCCTTGGGTTTTTACAGGGACCTGTTGGGTTTTGAGGTGCAACAATATTTTGGAAGCAGCGCGGTCTTTCTTTCGGCCGGAGGATACCACCATCATATTGGATTGAACACCTGGCATAGTAAGAATGCCCAACCCGCACCGGTCAACAGCGCCGGTCTTTTTCATCTCGCGATAGTATATCCCACTCGCAAGGACCTGGCAGCGATTCTGAAAAGATTGCTTGATGCGCACCACCCCATGACTGGATTCGCCAATCACGGTGTTTCAGAAGCACTTTATACGAATGATCCCGATAAGAATGGCGTGGAATTGTACTGGGACAAGCCTAAAGAAAACTGGCCAAAGGACGCAAATGGCAACCTTGACATGATCACTGAGGCATTGGACATAGAGGACCTCCTGGCAGAATTGAATAAATGAAAGTTGTGGGGTGATTGAGATGGAAATTAAGTTTGGGTTCCCAAATCGTTAGGAGGTGAATTGGAGAATTACTCAAATGATCTTCATCTGTACATATTCTTTGCTTCTGAATAAATCCGGCAGTGCATTTTTTCTGAATATGCCATAAATTGCGGATCCGCTACCGGTCATGGATGCATAGATCGCGCCTGACTGGTAAAGGCTTTCCCGGATGCTCAACAATTCAGGGAATTCGTTGAATACCATAGGTTCAAAATCGTTCCGCAAACTATCTTTCCAGGATTCGATTGGCGCCAGCACGATATCCTTCACCGAATTAACGGTGCCGGATAAACGCAGTTTTGAAAAGGCTTCTGCCGTGCTAATGGAAATTCGGGGATAGACTACCAGGAAAGAATAGGCCGACAGGTCCAGTTCAATCTTTTCCAGTATCTCACCCCTTCCCGTGGCATAACAAGGCCGGTTCAAAATAAAAAACGGACAATCACTGCCGAGCCGTGAAGCATAACGCATAAGATCACTCATTGAGATACCGAGACTGAACTTTTCATTCACCAGGATGAGCGTAAATGCAGCGTCTGCAGAGCCTCCTCCCAATCCGGCACCGAT
>CALFNL010000302.1 GCA_937902875.1 uncultured Bacteroidota bacterium
ATCTGATTTTTCTCCGCAGACCTATTTGTTCATACTGCATTTTCAAAAATTCCTATTGGATCAGTACCAATATCCCTCTTCAGGATATATTGTTGTTTTCCTGAAAACAACATTATAAAATAGGAAACCTTATTCTTCAAAAAAACTAAGAGGAGGTCGTTATGGAAAACAAAGACCTTAATTTCGAGGAGCTCCGCCAATCGGCTGAAGCCTTTGAAAAACTTGCGGCAAATGCCGAAGCCTTTAACGAGGCTCATGCCGCTTTTTTAGAAAATAATGCTGATAAGTTTGAAGCCGCGCTCATCAAGGCCGGCATTGCAGAACAATGTCACCTCATTTGCTGGCTCTTCTGCAAGAAGCTCTGCGGAGCCATTTGCCGGAAATTTTGTCCCCAGCCACCAACAGGAGAAGTAAATGCGGCTGAAGTGCTGGCTTTTGTAAAAGCCATCACACCACTGCTACGGGATGAGAGCGCCGTGCAGCGCTTTAATGATGTATTGGATAAGCAAGACGTGCAAGCATGGAATGAGGCTTTGAAGCACTACAAGATTGAGCGCTTTTGTTACCAACTTTGCATTCTGTTTTGTTCCTGGCGCTGTAAAAGAAGGTGTCGCGAAATTTGTCCTGCCAAACCCCTTATCACCAGGGTGGGTTCCATTCCCGTATCTCAGATCAATTCACTTGGTTACGGTAACGGGCCGAGCATACCCCCTTTCTATGTAGGCCCCCCCAACCCGGCAGCCGGTTATGGTGATCATCCTTTTGGCGGGGCCGTATGGCTGATGGGAATTTTTAATATGCCTGCTGCCACCGAATACCTGGTGGAACTTTCCTCGACTGGTCCCGGAGGAGTTTATAGCCCTATTATCGTGGGTCCACAAGGCGGATATGATCAGGTGAATCCTTCCATACCGCCACCGCCCGTGCCACCCGATCCAGTCCTGCCGCCATTTGTGTTTCAATATTTTCGTACCCGCAGCCAATCCACAGGAGCCGATCCCGGGTGGTTTAAGATCAATCAGCTCACGGATTCGGATGGTGGAAGACTCACTACGGGTGAAAAGACATTGATGATGTGGCCCACATCCGCTCCCGATGGTGTCTATTACCTTCGTCTTCGGGTACGCGATGCCGCTATGAATACGCGTGTGAGCAGTCCGCAGGTAGTGCGCCTGGATAATACGGGTCCGTTCCCGTTGCCGCGTCCTACCATTTCCTTGCAACTGCAAAAACCAGACGGCACCCTGGTACCACTCAAATGTGGCAAAGTGCGCAAGGGTGATGGTCTCATCCTGGTCACCATCCATGCTTATGATCCCAATATGAGCCAGATTGCAGTCACGGCGAGGGGCAATTCCGGTCTTTCGGTTCCGGTTGTGTCTAACACCGCAGTTCCGCTGTCGAAGACTTACAACGGAAATATTGCCGACCAGGGATATGTAGTGCCTACTTCATTCCTGTGGGATCCATGGAGTGATCCTAACATTGTTCCATGCTGCTATCTCGTGTACGTTGAAATTTGGGACAGAGCGATTCTGAATAATACCTATTCCGGAGGACATGCCAATGCCGGATGGGAAGCGATAGAGATCGGGTTCTGATTGCTGGTGCAAAATGCTATTCCGATTTACCGGCGAGTCACACATTCGGGTTTGCGCCTGGATGATATGGCTCGCCGGTTTAAAAGAAGTATATTGAAAGAATCGGTACCGTGCAGATTGCATGTAGAAACGCGGACGCCGCCAAACAACAACTATTAGCGGTTTGTGGAAATTGCAGGGGATTTGTACTGAAGCAAAATAAAATTGCCGCCATAAGCGGACGCAAATTTCTTAATATGATTTAGGTTCCATGCCCGTATGACGTATTCATATTATAAAACTTCATTCGGCTCTTCATAACAAACAATACGGTATTTCAAAACTTCAAAGTGTAAATAATGACCGTAGTCATTTTTCTTATAAGGATCTTTGCGGTCGGTTATCTTGTTATCGAACAATTGGCTGATCTTATCCAATATCTTCTATCTATTTTACTTTATCGGCGTTTTGATCTGAGTCCTGGCGGATATATCAAATGGCAGCATTAAACTGGTGCGTAGCTCTTTTAGTCCAGGTTACTTTTCTTTCTGACATTATCAGCTTTTTGATCTTTTTACCACTTCATCATGTGAATATACCTCGGCTCTTTTTACTTCCTCCATCGCTTCGTCTATTTCCTGGTTGTACTGTTCAATGCTGATTCGGCCTGGCTTTTTCTGTAGCTCATGTAAGAATGTTTTCAGCATCTGTATTCCAGATTTTTTCCGCTTCATTCAGTTGTGTAAAATAGGTGTACATTTCCTTCTCTGATACACTTGCCATAGTTTCTATGTTTGTTACCAATTTTCATCTTTAATTTAATATCTAAAACGCCTATGAAACCTTTGCCCATAGGGGATTTCATCAGCCAATAGAATGAAGTTTGCTGTGCGCGTTTGCAAAGGCAGTTCCCGTTCCCTGGTGTCATGCGCCTCATAATATGCAGATTGCCGTTGTTGTGGAAACTTTAGCTGCCAATTGAAAATATGCTATCAATTGCTATTAACCAATTTGAGTTGTCAAGGGGAAATTATGTATATTTTCTTTGATCTTTTTTGATGTTTTTCAAAAAGTACGAGTGGCCCGGGGAGCGTATTGCGAGCGATGCTTTGACAGTGGTTTCGAAACATTAGCCCAGATTCCACTAATTTGTAATATACTCGGACCAGTTAGGTTACATTCTGTCATTTTCTCCATTGAAATGCTATTTGACTAAAAACAAAAAACCCAGTCCGAAGAGTCGGACCGGGTATCTATTTATTCACCTTAAAAAATATTATGAATTAATATCGGTAATGATCAGGTTTGTAGGGGCCTTCCCTGGGAATACCCAGGTATTGGCTCTGGGCGCCGCTGAGTTCGTCTAACTCAACTCCAATCTTCTTAAGGTGCAGCCGGGCCACTTTCTCATCAAGGTGCTTAGGTAATACATACACTTTGTTCTCGTATTTACCAGGATTTGTCCAGAGCTCAATCTGCGCCAGCGTTTGGTTGCTGAAAGAATTGCTCATCACAAAGGATGGATGTCCCGTGGCGCAACCCAGGTTCACCAGTCTTCCCTCGGCCAGAACGATCAGATCCTTGCCATCAACGGTGTACTTGTCAACCTGCGGCTTGATGGTATCCTTGGTATTGCCATAGTTCTTATTCAACCAGGCCATATCAATTTCTATATCAAAGTGGCCGATATTGCAGACTATGGCTTTATCCTTCATTAACCTGAAATGTTTTTCGGTGATCAGGTCGCGGCAACCGGAAGCGGTGACGATGATATCGGCTTCCTTAACTGCGTCGATCATTTTCTTGACTTCAAAACCGTCCATTGCAGCCTGAAGCGCGCAGATGGGATCTATTTCGGTAACGATCACACGAGCGCCCGCTCCCCTCAGGGAATCGGCCGAACCCTTGCCAACGTCTCCATATCCTCCTACCACGGCAACCTTACCTGCCATCATCACATCGGTGGCGCGGCGGATGGCATCCACCAGGCTTTCCCGGCAACCATACTTGTTGTCGAATTTAGATTTGGTAACCGAATCATTTACGTTGATCGCCGGAACGGGTAATTTTCCCTTTTCCATTCTCTCATAAAGGCGATGCACACCCGTAGTAGTCTCTTCGGAGAGGCCACGGAGATGCTGTATCAACTCTGAATACTTGTCAAAAACCATATTGGTAAGATCGCCTCCATCATCTAATATCAGATTCAAAGGGCGATCAGGACTGCCAAAAAACAAGGTTTGCTCAATACACCAGTCTGCTTCCTGCAGGGTTTGTCCTTTCCAGGCGAACACTCCGATTCCTGCGGCGGCTATTGCAGCGGCGGCATGGTCCTGCGTGGAAAAAATATTGCAGGAACTCCACCTCACTTCGGCCCCAAGTTCCACCAATGTTTCAATAAGCACGGCGGTTTGGATGGTCATGTGAAGGCATCCCGCGATCCTGGCGCCTTTCAATGGCTTCTTGTCACGGTACTCTTCGCGAATCGACATCAGCCCCGGCATTTCGGCCTCGGCCAGCCTAATCTCCTTGCGACCCCATTCCGCAAGGCTCATATCCTTGACTTTGTAGGGTAAATTAAAATCAATGATTGATCTGGTCATCGTTGACATACAGCTTAAAAATTTGCAGCAAAGGTACTATTCTCCCCTAAGATTATCAATCATCTTCAGGAATTTATAATCAATCCATTGTGACTCCAAACAAGCCTGCATATGTTCACCTGCAACGGGGTTTCAGAAGCTAACCACTCGCTTCAAAAAGAGGACATGCCATTTATTTCAATATCGCGGAACACTGCCTGCACGGTATGGATCCAGCACTCACACTGCAACCCTGATGAATTCGAAATCACTGAAGCCTGTCGCTTTGAGGGGAGTACCGATGCGGCAATTGAAGCCATCGTTTATGACGTTGAATCAAAAGATGGA
>CALFNL010000303.1 GCA_937902875.1 uncultured Bacteroidota bacterium
TTCCTAATTGAACGAAACAAAGCAGTGTAAATATCATTGTTTGCTGCGTTCTGGTATCATAGCCACGGCTGGCCGCCCAATATTGTGTGAGAAGGGCTCCGACCGCCATCAGGCCCCCTGTTGCAAGAATCCTGGGGACCATTCTTTGTGCGAATAAATTTTCCCTGGGAGGCCGCGGAGGACGATGCATGATATCTTTTTCCGCAGGCTCCGAGGTGAGTGCCATACCGGGCAACCCATCGGTTACGAGATTGATCCAGAGAATTTGGATGGGGAGTAGCGGAATAATCATTCCGAATACCGGAGCGAAAAAAATGGTGAGTATTTCCGCGAAATTGCAGGAGAGTACATATAAAATGAATTTCCTGATATTTTCATAGATGCGCCTGCCTTCTTTTACGGCCTTGACAATTGTAGCGAAATTATCGTCGAGCAAAATCATGTCTGCAGATTCTTTGGATACATCCGTGCCCGTAATGCCCATGGCCACACCAATATCGGCCTGTTTGAGGGAAGGCGCGTCGTTTACTCCATCCCCCGTCATGGCCACAAATTCACCATTGCTTTGCAGGGCCTTTACAATATTCAATTTTTGTTCAGGAGACACCCTTGCAAATACCGCAATCGTTTCTATCTCCCTCACAAGCCCTTCCTCCCCCATTTTTTCCAATTCAGCGCCAGTTACTGCCCTGCGGGATGAATCATCTACCATTTGCAGCCGTTTTGCAATCGCGAATGCGGTCAATGGCTGATCGCCGGTAATCATCATCGTGTGTATTCCCGCGGTCTTGCATTGTCTGATGGATTCAATCACTTCCTCCCGGGGAGGATCTATCATGGCCACCATGCCCAAAAAGTCCAGATGTTTTTCTATGTCATTACCTGATTTCTCCGGCTTATGTTCAAATATTTTATAGGCAAAAAATAATACCCTGAGGCCCTCGGCAGCCCATTTCCTGTTCTGCTCAAGCCACACATGCACCTGGTCTTTATATTTCCCTGATAGCACTTCTACCACCCTCACCGGTGCGCCCTTTACAAACAATATCCAATGATCCCCGTGCTTGTGAAGGGTACTCGATCGCATTCTCACCGAATCAAAAGGCCAGGCTGCCACCGTAGGGAAATTAGTATCTACATTTTCTTTTGTTTCACCATGCGCCAAGGCATAATTGACCAGGGCGGTTTCCGTGGAATCTCCTATGAGCCTTCCATTTGCCGAAAATTTCACTTCATTATCAAGCATCATGGCAGCTCTCAACATTCCTTCCTGTCCTGGAGCGGCCTTAATCTTTTCGACCGTCATTATATTTTGTGTGAGGGTTCCCGTTTTATCACTACAGATATAAGTAACGGAGCCCAGGGTCTCCACCGCTGGTAAATCTCTCATCAGCGAATTTTGCTTCACCAGACGTCTTGCTCCTTTTGACAGGGCAATCGTGATCACCGCGGGAAGAGCTTCCGGCAGGGCCGCCACGGCCAGGGAAAGCGAGGTAAGAAACATCTGGAATGTCGGTTCACCTCGCCATAAGCCAAATGCAAATACTATCAGGCAGATCAGTATCACGATGACCGCAAGCTGTTTGCTGAATACCTCGAGCCTTTTCTGCAGGGGTGTTTTTTGAGATTTGATGTTCAGCATCCCTGCTATCTTGCCGATTTCAGTATTCATTCCCGTGGCGGTAACAACCGCCTTGGCGGAACCATTGCTCACCATGGTGGATTTGAAAACCATGTTGAGCTGATCGCCCGGTATCAAACCGGGATCGGGTATGGGCTCCACTATTTTTTCAACCGACTGGCTTTCGCCGGTCAACGGCGCTTCCTCTGTTTTAAGTGACCTGATTTCAATCAGTCTCGCGTCGGCGGGTACAATATCGCCGGCCTGTAACAGCATAATATCACCAGGCACCAGTTCGCTGGCTTCTATTTTAACAGGACTGTTATCACGGATAACCAGCGCATATTGAGCCGACATTTTCTGCAACATCCTCACCGACTCCTCGGCTCCACTCTCCTGCGCGTACCCAATCCACGCATTCCCAATGATGATTGCAAGAATAACAATGGCGTCTTTATGCTCACCAGATATAAACGAAATGGCTGCTGCAATGATC
This sequence comes from uncultured Bacteroidota bacterium, assembly GCA_937902875.1. Taxonomy (GTDB): domain Bacteria; phylum Bacteroidota; class Bacteroidia; order Chitinophagales; family Chitinophagaceae; genus PSRI01. Next base: position 2,118 of record CALFNL010000303.1, read on the forward strand.
AGGATGATGATCATCACATCTTTAAACTGTGCAAGGAGTATGGACAATTTGGATTTCCTGGCGGCTTCCTTCAGAATATTCTTTCCAAATTTTTTCTGCAAATCGGCAACCACCCCGCTTTTCAAGCCGGAGCCAGATGTATTCAAATTTCTAAGAACCTCTTCTTCTTTGAGTTGATACCAGGCATTCATATAGGGTGCAAAACATTTTAAAGCACGGGGGGCGTTGGCTGCCTGATAGCGGGCACACCAAAATCCCTGGGCATGAATTCAGAAATCATCGTTCAACCCTGTGGGTTAGTCTGAGAATGCCGGCCTTCAAACCATCTCTGATTTTGGATCCTCAAAAAAGATTCAGAGATTCCTATTTGACAAGCTTGTTAAGTTTTTTTAGCCTGAATGCCAGATAGATCTGAAAGATCCCGGCCATGATAAAAGCGAGACCGGTATAGAATACGATGGTCAACCCCGCAAACAAAGGATTCCAGAGCAAAATGAAGGAGAACAGCAGTCCCAGTATGCCCAGGGCTGTCAAATTTCCCCAACCTTCAATTTTTTGTCTGCTCAGTTCAATTGACCAGGCGATGACCAAAGTGGAACGAAACAGAATGGCAAAACCAACGAAGAGAGGCAGGATTGCTATCGGGATCTGCGGGTTTGAAACGAGCACAATTCCTAAAAGAAAATCAATGATCCCGCCAGCCAGGGACCAGCCCCAGGTGTCAGAAAATTTCCGGTTTGAAATTGCATAGGCTATCTCGATTACCCCGGTAACCAGAAAAGTAACTGAAAATAATAGGGCAAGAGTAATATAGGATTCCAGGGGCGTACGAAACACAAATATTCCCACCACAATGAGGATGATACCCAAAATAAGAGGAAGGTACCAATGCCTGATGGAATTTCTCACGTTTTTAAGGATTTCGTCTTGCATGGCTTATTGATTTATTTGATGAATATGATAAGGGCTATTTCGACCTTTCCGGTAGAAAGCCAGATTACGCACATTCATAAAATCAGATCTTTCGCACGAGATCACCACTCTCTGTTGATCCACCGAATTCCATTTTAAAGATCTCCCGCCTCTGTTTACTCCCCTTTGTCTTCTTCCAGGTTGCTGTGATTGTCACCACCCAGACTGTAATAATTGTTTTCTTCATCTTCTTCTCCAATGGCTTCATCCGCGTCATCCAATTCAGCGCCTGGAACGTCAAGACCTTCGTCGAGGTTTTCTTCTGATTTACTTATGCCTGCCTTACCAGCGCCAATTTCGGGAACCAGTTCTTCAGAAAAAAGTTCTTTCTGATCCTGGCTATATATATCTTCAGTTGCGGGATATATGGGATCGCCATACACTTTTTCTTTTCCCTCCTGCTCAGATTCGTTCTTGATTGGTTTCTTTTTCATGTTTAACAATTTTAGATTCTGAATGATTGAAGATTCCATTAGGCTGGCGCCACTCTACCCAGGATTCAATTAACAGGAATAAATCACGGGCTGGAATCAACTGCTCCTGTTCTTTATTACCCTCTATAAATATAAGGTGTTTTTTTATCTTTTAACAGGGCCATTTAGCTCGTAATTCAGGAATCGGTATTTACCGGATCAGAAGACAGATTCAAAATTATGAGTTGCCGCATAGAATTTCCAGAGCAGAAGAGTGTGACACAAGAATGCAGAGCAGGGCCCGGCAGATGGCGCAAATATCTTGCAGCTTAAACCAGGAAGACTGATCACATTCACAGGAAATCCATAGTAGGCTCATGTTAATTTCACATCCAAAAAACAATGTAACATTATAATCGAATCATTTGTTCTTGTTCAAAAAACGAAATATGGGTAAATGGATTTAAGATCAGACGATCTCTCCGACAGTGACATTGAATCTGATGGAAGAATATGAGCTAAATTTGCCTGACCGGTTCCGAAGCAGTTGGCCTGGATAGCCAGATACATCGGGAGCCTTAGATTCTTCCAAATAACCCAATATATTGGTGCCAGTGAAAACTACGGAATCAGGAAACCAGGGAAACTGGCGTCAACGGTCGGGAATTTTCTTCACTCAATAGAAACTGGCATGAAAAGAGATTTCAAAATCGGCGACCATGTGTCATGGAATTCAGAAGCAGGCATTGTTTCCGGAACCATCATCAAAATTCACAGGAAAGATTTTAACTATAAGGGATACACCCACCATGCTTCAGAAACAGAACCACAATACGAAATAAAGAGCGATAAGACTGATCATATAGCCGCACACAAAGGAACAGCTCTTACAAAACTGAATAGCTGAAGCAGGGATTCCAGCATGCATGGAAAGTTCATCGGACAATAATTGTTTACACTTACCTATTCGGGGTATTGCAGGAACGTTTTGGTATGCCTATCTTGATTGAATCTGCTTGGGCCCAACTTGTGGAGATTCGGGATCATTTATACCTACAATTGCATGGCCATCTCCATAACTACACGGATATCAGGTAGTTCCACCCTCAATTCAATCAAAAGAAAATGGCTTCACTTAATGTTTCGATTCGAAATGCCTTGCAATGGATTATTTCGGGTAAGGGAATAAATTCTGTTGAGCACCTGCAGTTTCTACCATCACTTAAGCACCATTCTTATGGTTTCGCCGCCGCCGGCCCAGGCGTGAAAGCATCTGGATTCGTTTGGAATTTCATCCTGTTCCTGCTCGTCTTTTTATTTATTCTTCCCTTTTCATCAGGGGCCCATCAAAATACAGAGGGGAAAATTTATTCAGACAGTACTGACCGGCCCAAATTATTCCAGGCGATAAGGGAAAATAATATCGCGGAAATGGAGCGGCTTTTGTTGAATGGAGCCAATGTAAACGCGTGCATGGATGGTTATTCCGCTCTAATGGCAGCGGCACTCAACGGTTCAGTTGAAGGAATGAAAATGCTGATTGACCATGGCGCCAATATAAATTACTATAACCAGGACAGCCTCAGCGCGATCTGGATGGCCGTTCCTGATTGGGATAAGACGCGGCTACTGGTTGAACACGGAGCAGACCTGCAATTTCCTTCGCGTGAAGGATACACAGTAATGGCAAAGCTCGCCACAATGCCGGGGAACGCCGTCTTGCTGCAATACCTCATTGAAAAAGGCGCAAAACCTAAAAAAAGCAGTCCCGATAATTTTACCTTGTACAATGCAGTAAGTTCCTGCGATACGGCCATGGTAGGCATATTCCTGCGGAGTGGTCTCAATGCTAACGACTCAGTTTCCAGCGGTGATTATCCCATAAACAATGCCCTGAATTACCGCTGCTTTGATTGCGTAAGGATGCTGGTGGAGCATGGAGCCAATGTGAATGTGAAGACGGCTGGACAAGAGTTGCCCCTGCTGAATGGATTTACGCCCCTTATGTTGGCCGCGCTTAGCGAGGATAGAGCTTCTTTTTATTATTTGTTGGAACATGGCGCGGATCCCTCGGCCAGGATGCCCAGTGGATGCACCGTGCTGATGTTGCTGCAGCAGAGTGAATCTGACCAGCCTGAAATGACTCTTGCGCTGATCAAGCATGGTGCGGACCCTGCTGCAAGGTCAAATGACGGATCTGACGCCTTGTACTTCGCGCAAAAAAAAGGTAATACCGCCTCGGTGCAGATACTCAGGAAATATTTGAACCCATCAAACAATTCTCCAAAATAAAATCCCATGCGTTACAAGATCACTCTAACTGCTGTTTCAGTTTTCTGCTGCATATTGCTCTTTTCGGGCCTACTATCATGGAAAGAAAGGTTTCAACCAGTCAGTAATGCTGAACTGGAAATTTCCGCTTCCAGGGCCCTGTTGCTCCTCGAGAAGAGCAGTCATATTTTCGCGCAAAAGGGACATTGCGCTTCATGCCATCACAATACACTCACTTCTATGGCTGCGGCAAAAGCAGTTACTAAGGGGATCCCGATAGTGGATTCCTTTTCCAGGAGCAGGGTGGGTGCAATGGTGGCCACATTGAAATTTATAGGCAACAATAACCTGATGAATACATTTGTGCAGGCCAAATTTCTGACGCCCTACCAGCTATTGGGACTGTACGCAGAAAAATACCCGGCCGGTTTTTATACGGATCTGGGAGTGGATTATTTGCTGAGCCAGGCTTGCGCCGACGGCAGTTTCCAGGCCGAATACCAGCGACCACCCCTGGAATCGGGGAACTTACATTTGGCTGCCCTATGCATACGCGCCATACAATTGTATGCCCCGGCGGCCAAAAAAGCCAAAGTGGAAGCATTAGTGACAAAAACCAGGGCCTATCTTGAAAAGGCCACACCGGAAGTGCAGCAGGAAAATGTATTTCAATTACTGGGACTGCATTGGTGCGGCGCCGATGCAGCGCAAAAAATGAAAGTGGCCGAAAAACTGGTTTCCATGCAAAACGCCGATGGAGGCTGGTCGCAGTTACCCACCATGAAAAGCGATGCCTATGCCACAGGACAGGCTCTCTATGCCCTCAGCGAAAGCAGAATGATTCAAACCGGGAATGAAGTATACCAAAATGGTTTGAGATTCCTGCTGAAGACCCAGGATAATTCCGGAGCATGGGTGGTGATTACCCGGGCAAATCCCATTCAGCCATTCTTCAACAGTGAATTTCCACCATATAATGAAAACCAGTTCATTTCGGCAACTGCAAGCAATTGGGCTGTCTTGTCCATTCTGAATGCTTTACCAGACAAAAACATAGTAGCTTCAAATGTTGCCGACCGATCGCAGAAATGAAAATGGCATCATAATTCCCAACCTTTCCGGTATTCCCGGTAAAAATATTTATTGGCGTCGGGATTGTTGGTGATTTTCATTTTGGCCGAATCATAATCCACCTTGCTCCCCGCGCGCAGCGCCACGGCTCCCAGTAAAATGGTTTCCGTAACCGGGCCCGAATTGAGGAAGCTGCCGGGAGACTGGGTCTTGTTCCTGAAAGCGTCAATCCATACATCATCGTTCCGGTCCGTTTTTTCCCTGGGCAGCGATTGACCATTGAGGTAAGTATTCATTCTCTGCTGGGGAATGAGACGAGGGTTCTCACACCTGAACCCGGCCAATATCTTTCCCTTATCCCCCACAAACATCATTCCTTCTCTCTCCAGGGTGCCATTATCAATTGCCAATTCATCGGGAGTGGAGGGTTTCATGCCTCCATCGTACCAGAAGAGGTCAAAAGCGGGTAATTCTTTTTGAGCAGGAAATTTGAAATGAACCGTGCATGAATAAGGGAATGCCACGTTGTTTTCCACGCCGATGCTCACAAAATCTTTGATAGTGCAGGTGGTAGTGCCACAGGCCTCGGCGCTGAGTGGCGCAGTATTGATCCCCAATGTCAGGAAGAGTGGCCAGAGGCTGTAGTGTCCCATATCAGCAATACTTCCGGCGCCGAAATCGTACCAGCCACGGAATACGGCGTTGGTATAATTGGGATGATAAGGCCTGTCCGGAACGGGACCGAGCCAGAGATCCCAGTCGAATCCTGCAGGAACGGGTACTGTTTCAGTGGGATTGGAAGTCCATTGTGGCCACATGGGCCGGTTAGACCAATTATGGATTTCCTTTAAATTGCCAATAGCGCCATCGGCGATCCATTTTTTTACTAATTCCATACCGCTTCTCTTACTCCAGGCCAACAGGTGTGTGCTCACGCCTGTGTTGCGGGCCGTATCGATGCTCAACCTGGCCTCATACATTCTGTTGCCAATGGGTTTGTGGATCACAACATGTTTTCCTTTTTTCATGGCGGCAATGGATATGGTAGCATGGTGGTGGTCGGGCGTCATGATCTTCACCGCGTCAATTCCTTTCTCTTTTTCCAGCAATTCACGAAAATCAGAATAAACGGAGCATCCCTTATAATTTCCGGAATTGGAGTTCTTTGCATAAAATTTTTCAATGAGTTCTTTCCCTATCTCCCTTCCACCGGGAATTCCATTCAACCCAGATCCCCAATTGGGATCATTCAGCGCTTTTCGAATTGTGTCCCTGATATCATTGGGCGACCAGTCAACATAATTGGTGCTGCTCTTATTGGGGTCGCATACTGAAACGATTTGTAGTTTGGGATTGGGGAGCAATGCTGCCATTTCCCGCAGTCCCTGTGTGCCACAACCAATATAGGCAATATTCAATTTGTCGCTGGGAGCTATATATCCCTTCCCGCCCAACACGTGCCTGGGCACGATGCTGAATACCAGAGAGGCCGTAGCCGCCGATCCCAGGAATTCGCGACGGTTGATTTTCATTCGTGATTTCATTTTATTGAAGTTTAAATTATAGTGGGGTAAAACAATCGATTGGCATGTTAAGTTACTGCATTATGAAAATATGCCAAGCTGATGAGGAATGCGGAACATTTTAGGAAGAGACCTGGGAAGTTGGCAGCGCAGCCGGCTTGCAACAAGGTAAAGAAAACAATTATGATGAGATTTTTAGTTTTATCCGGAAGAGGATGAGACTAATCTAAATATCAGGATTACCCATTTAGGCCGCACGGGCCTTATAGAAGTAGGGTGGCTTCGTCAT
>CALFNL010000304.1 GCA_937902875.1 uncultured Bacteroidota bacterium
ATGAGTTCGCTCAGTGCCATGGCCACTTTCTTGGCAGGTGTTATGCGGTCCTCGCCATAGAGAATCATGGAATGGGAAATATCGATCATCAGCACAGTGGAAGTCTGGGATTTGAAATCCGTTTCCCGGATCTCAAGGTCGTCTTCACCCATTTGCAGGTGGTCGATACCGTGATTGATCTGCGCGTTCCGGATGGAGCTCACGAAATCAATCTGCTCCAGCATGTCACCAAACTGATAGGGCCTGGTTTCGGGGTTGATCTCATCACCCAGGCCTGGTTTGTAAGTGCGGTGATCTCCGGGCCTCGTCTTCTTGAGCTTCCCTAATATCGCTTCCAGGCTGCGTTTTCTGATGCCCTGCTCCGTTTTGGGGGTGATCCTTATCTCTCCATTCTGGCGGTTCTCGTCTATATATCCTTTTTCCTTCAATTCATCAATGAAGTCGCCGAGGCCATATTCCTCATCGGTGAGTTGGTATTCCTTGTCCAACTGTGTAAGCCAATTCAATGCTTCGCCCACGTCACCACTGGTATAGGTAAGGAGTTGCATGAAGAGGTCGAGCAGTTGTTCAAACCGCGTTTTACCCTGTTGGTTGGGGTCGTATTGGGAAAAATGGTATCCTAACATAATCCGGCATTAATGGCAGAGCCATGAGGTGAGAAGTAGGATTAAAAAATTATTTTTTAGAAGATGGGATCAGGCAAGAAATTTTGGCTCGCTACTTCTTACAACTTACTCTTGATTGCAAACCGCAATTTAAAACATTACAGTCAATAAAAAGTTAATACATTTTTTAGCGGATCTCGCGGTGGTGCGGTTCTATTAACCAAAGAAGCGGAAACCAGGAAATGAATTCCAAAAAAGGACTCCATTTCCTTGCTGGCTTATATTTTATTCAAATTCAAATCCCTGTCCGCGAACCACTCATCACCCTTCTCATTTCTTTCCGCTGTCAACCTTTTGCGCGCCTGTTTTTGGGCTGTCTGATTTCATTATCAGGGGCAATTCTGAATTTGGTTTTGGAGGGGCCTTATACCTGGTTTCCAAATAGTTCAAATATCCCTGTATGCGGATGGTCTGGTCAATTTCACTGTAGAGATTCCTCTGTTTGGCATTCAGGCTTTCGGGATCCTGTAATCTCTGCTGCAACTCCTGTTGTGTCATATGCCCGAGGGCCGCATAATAAATCATTTGCTGGTCAATATCTTTTTTAACGTCTCTGCTAATGCGGTCAGACAATTCGGTATATCCCGCCTTGTAGGCCGCTTCCAGCATCGAAATGCTGATGATATTGTGCTGATTGCCACGGCTCACCAGTCCATAAGGCATGTCTACTGGCGTCACGCCTTTGTCGCATTTTTCGAGGAGTTTCTTGCTTTCTTCCTTGCGGCCATCATCGGCCATGCTCTGTGCCGCGCTGGCATAAGTGTGGCGGATGGTCAATAAATGTCGGCGGTTTTCTTCATCGAAATAAACCCCTGGTATATTGGCGCTGCCGAATGAGAATTTTGTCATCATATTCTTATAGGCCACGTCATCATTTACATTATTTTCATTCTTGCGCAGGATGGGTACCAGCCGGTAAGTGAGTCCATCGGCACGCAAATAGGCGCCAAAACCGAGTTCCCCGTAGGGTGATGTGAAATAGATGGGTCTTTTCCAATGGTTGGCCGCGATCACATTTAACAAGGCCAGGTCATTTTTCAACAATACATTTTTATTGGCCGGCAGTTCAAAACGCAGTTCGCTCACCACTGTATCGGTGGGGTTCACGGTTCCGTTGCGGCGCACTAACGAAGTGTCAACCGGCACGCTGAATTTCTTTACCGGGAAAGTATTGTACACATCTCCACCCGCGCTGATCGTGTTCTTGGGATCATCGCTCCCGATAACCGTATTGAGTATCTCATCCAGATAGAAATACTGGTTTTGGGGGATATTCTGGCGGTTGTCGAAATAGGCCACATTTCTCTTGCTGCCTTCTATTTTTTCAGGACCCCAGAGCAGGTCGATGGGATCACTGTCGTTAACTTTATAGCGCAACTGGTTAATATACCAGTCAATGCCCAGCAGGCTGAAATTGATCACCCTGATGTCGCGTCTTATTCCTTCCACTTCCTGCGCGTACCATAGCGGGTAGGTATCATTGTCACCGAATGAAAAGAGTATGGCATTGGGCGCGCAGCTTTCGAGATAGTCTTTGGCAAGATCTCTTGCGAGTTGTTTCTTGCTTCGGTCATGATCATCCCATTCCTGAAATCCCATGAGTACCGGAACGGCAAGGGTACAGAGCAGGGCGGCGGTAATATTTGCATTGGTGTTGCTGGTAACTTTTTGCAGCCATTCCTTCACCTTCATCACCCCGATGCCAATCCACACTGCGAATGCATAGAAGGAGCCCACATAGGCGTAGTCTCGTTCACGGGGCTGTGGCCCTGCCTGGTTTAGATAGAATACCACGGCGAGACCGGTGAAAAAGAAGAGCAGGAAGTTTACGATAAAGTCTTCCCGATGATTTTTATAGTGGTAGAACATGCCCAGCAACCCGAGTATGAAAGGCAATGAGAACAGCACATTATGTGCCTTATTATGTTTGATGGTGTCGGGCATTTTATTCTGGTCGCCCAGCAGGAAATTATCGATGAAGGAAATGCCGGTGATGGTATTTCCGTCCCTCACATTTCCGGTGCCCTGCACATCATTTTGTTTGCCTATGAAATTCCAGCCGAAATAGCGCAGGTACATGAACCAGATCTGGTATTCCACAGCCCAGCGGATATTGTCCATATAGGTGGGCTTTTCGTCCTGCCCCAGTCCGAGCCATTGGCGGTAAAAATTCGCATGACCCTGATCGTTACTGGCGTCCCACACACGGGGAAGGATCATCATGTCTTCCGGCTTGTAAACATAGTCGAAGTCATCGCCAATATTGATGTATTTGTCTTTTCCTTTCTGCCATTGTGTGCCCTTGATCCTGGTTATCGGCGTGCCGTCTGAATTCCTTTCCACTTCGGCGGTAAAGGTTTGTCCATAAATGAGTGGAAAGTCGCCGTACTGTTCGCGGCCCAGGTAGCCCACAAGACTCATAGGATTATCCACATTATACATATCCACTGCGGGATCGGCAAGGGAACGCACCATGGTGGTGAGATAAGTGGAGTAGCCGATGAGTATGAAGGCGAAACTCCAGAGTCCCACTTTCAGAAATTTCAATACCGGTGTTTTGAAATGGTAGGCGGCATAGATCAATGCGCCTGCACCAACAACCAGAACCAAAAAGCTGGCAAAGGAATTTATGAATGGGAAGGAGAAAAGAAATATGAGTGTGCCCAGCCAGATGGCGAATTTGGGAAAACTTTCTATGAGTTTATCGCCCTTGCGGATGCCGATGGCAATTACTATGGCCAGCAGGATGAAATAGAAGGTGAATCCACTGAAGAAAGGCAGTCCGAATCCATTCACGAACCAGCGGTCGAATATGCCCGCGCCCTTGATGGTGTATTGGGTCACGAATTTCTGTACAAATCCCGTGAGTATGCAACCCACCACGAAAGCCCAGAATGTTCCCCATTTAGTTACTTTATACCTCCTGAAATAATAGATCATTACAATGGCGGGGATGGTGAGCAGGTTCAGCAGGTGCACGCCGATTGAAAGACCCATCATGAAGAATATGAGTATGATCCATCTGTCTGACCCGGGCTGATCTGCATTATGTTCCCATTTGAGCATCATCCAAAACACCAGGGCGGTAAACAAAGATGACATGGCATATACTTCACCTTCAACTGCGCTATACCAGAATGAGTCGCTGAAAGTATAGGCCAATGCCCCAACCAATCCCGCGGCCATGATGGTGAAGATCTGCTGTCCGCCGAGTGTGGGATTGGTTTTTTGTATGATTTTCCTGGCAAAGTGTGTGATGGTCCAGAACAGGAAGAGTATGGTGAATCCACTGGCCAGGGCGCTCATGATATTGACTGCCTTGGCGGCTCTGTTAGGATCGTCACCGAATATTATAATGAAAACCCGGCCAAGCATTACGAAGAGTGGTGCTCCCGGCGGATGGGGGATCTGAAGTTTAAAACAACTGCTCACGAATTCGCCGCAATCCCAGAGACTGCCGCCGGCTTCTGAAGTGAGTATGTACACAGTGCAGGCAACCACGCAGACAATCCATCCCACAATGTTGTTGATCTTGTTGAAATTCATACTATTTCGTGTATTTTAAAGATTGGCAAACCTACAGGAATTTTGATAAGATTCAAAGCCTAACACGGATTAACACGGATCACGGATCACGGATTAACACGGATCACGGATTAACGCGGATTAGCACGGATCGCGGATAATCTGTGTAAATCCGCGATTGTAGAACGGGGGAGGGATGGGATTCATTGTCAGGATTTAAGAATATGCCGCATTTGAGTTGTGAGGATTGAGGATGGAATGGGAGAATGGCGGGGGTTTTCACTCAAAATACACTCTCACGGTCTGGTAGAATAATCGGTTTTGGAGATGGGTGGCCTGACGTTCCGAAAATCCCTGGAGGCCCAGCAGTCCGGCCGCATTGCCCTTATTGATGGCAATCTCCAGGTAGCCGGCAGAATTGAAGAGGGCCAGTTTTTCACCTTCGCTAACGTCGGCATAGGTCTCGCTGATTTTGTCGATTACTTCATCTCTCTTGAACATGATGCGAAAACTCCGGCCTTTTCTTTGAGCTTCGAATTCATCACGGGTAATATTCACCACTACATTTTCGAAATGGTCTATGAATATGATCTGACCTTCGATCCAATCGTCGTTGAGCAGGGGTTTGAGGGGATTCTTTTCGATCATGGCAGGTTCGGGCTTACCGATCGAGTCCAGGCTTTGGCCGTCGGTGATGGCCAGTATGGCTTTTCCGATGCTGCGCACTATATTCAAGGAGTCCCTGGTGCTGGAGCTGCTAAGGGGTATGCCTATCAGGATTTCGGGTTTGGTTTCGAGGATCATATTGAGCAGGCCATTGTCGGCGCAGATGATATATTGTCTTTCGTGAAAGGCCAGGAGGATTTGTTCGGGTTTATTTTCAAAGAGGTTTACCAATACAATATGGAAGCTGAAGTCCGGGAAGTTTTTGATGGCATTGCGGCATACATAGGCGGCCTGGGGATAGTTGAAGGGAGTGAGGCGGTGGGTGATATCCACCATTTGAAAGGCGCGGCTGATCTGGAGCAATTGGCCTTTGATAGCGGCGACGAGGTAGTCTTTTTCTCCAATATCGGATATGAGTGTTATTAGGGGCATGCGGGGTGATGAAGAATTTGGAATAGGTGTTTCGACATATCGGGCGGTAAGATAAACAATCTGGAGTTTTTAGATTTTCGATTTTGAATAGTGGTGAGTGACTACGGTCCTGCAAAAATAAGAGAGCAGAGCATGAAGCAAAAATTCAGTGAGTGAGACTGGGTATAATTCTTATAAAGGCATGGGCATTAAGCAATTTGAAGGAAGAACAGGGTGAGGAATTTAATTTTCTAAAACTTTGGGGCGATATTTATTTCCCTTATTTTTGCACTCCGTTTAAAATCGGCATTCAGTTGATTCCGTAGCTCAGTTGGTAGAGCAATACACTTTTAATGTATGGGTCCTGGG
>CALFNL010000305.1 GCA_937902875.1 uncultured Bacteroidota bacterium
GCACAATTACCAGGTGGAATCGATGCGAATTCAGTATAGCTGGACAAAACATTTTCAGTTCCCGAGTCATACCTTAAATACTTTGTCGAGAATCTGTTGCTGTCTTCAGAATTTTGAACTTTGAAAGCGCTTATTCCCAGAGCCAATACTACGGCTGCAATTACTGCAAAAATCGGAATTGATAACTTGGTTTTCATGACCAAATATTTTATGGTTAACGAATAGTGCCGGCATTTTATACCTCAGTGGATAATGGTAACCGGCAACCCTGCAAAAAGCAGGATCTACCATCAATCCGTTTGCTAAATCCCTGCTGGCCTTAGTACATACAAGATGATCCTTTTCGTCTATGCTCCCTGGTATTGCAAGGGAGGCAGGTGGGCATATCAATGCCAGGGATACTAATTGTGTGCTAAAGCGATTGTGCTTTGTTTTTAAAATATGAACCTGACTGAGCCCGTCAGGTTTGAATAAGAAGGGGCCCTTCCTGCCTGAATTCTCCCGCGGTAAGAATGCAGGCCTGATTTTGAAGAAACATTATAATTGACGCAAACGAATTATTTTAGAAAAGGAACAGCATCAGCTCATTTCACCAATGCTGTTCAATAGACCAATCCTCGCTCATTCTCGTATAAGCTGTACGTCCTTTCGTGCCGATCCCGCTATGAAACTTACGAGTGCCGACGGTATGATCAGGGAGCAGGACGAATTTCGTATAGGGGCATCCCACTCCCCCATCGGCACGCTTCACAAACCCCGGACAGGGCCTGTTATATTTAGCACTCCCCGCTTTGGAATAATGGTCCTTGCTTTTCTTCCTGCGCGTGATTAAGTGTTTTCATATAGAACTCAGTCCATGAATTGCTATATGATTTTGAAAAATCAATTACGAAAAACAAAAAACTTTTATTATTTTAGAATCACTCGCTCTTTCTTTTCCTTTTTTCTCCCGCTCTGATATATATAACAACGAAACGGAGATATTAGTCCTATCCTTTTTTCAAATTGTTTGAGGCTATTTTCAGCCAGGCGCTTTGACTGATTCTCCATTTCGCCCGTTTGCAGGTTTCCCTTTATTAATTAATGGTTCTATTCCAAATGGCAATTCAATCAAAACACGAAGGCAATGCCCTGTTTCAGGAATTGGGAAAAAATTCGGAGGAAGCGTTGATGCGCATTCATGAACAATTCTTCTCCCAGTTAATGGAATACAGTTTTGAAATTGTGATTGACAAAGAATTGGCAAAGGAAATTGCAATGGATACGCTTCAAATACTTTGGCAGAACAGGAAAACGGTTGCCAGCATGGTTAATCCGGTAGGCTGGCTTTTCAAGTGTGCCCATCATAAGTCTTTAAATGAATTGAAAGCCAAAAGGAGAAAGAATATTGTTTCGATGTCCGGAGATTATGATCCTGAGGGTCCGGGAAATATTGAAAATGAGCTTGAAGCCAAGGAGCTTTCCAGCTTTATCAATCTGGCCATGGAGAAATTACCAGCGCAACAAAAGAAGATCATTCAATTAAGCAAGGATTATGGAATGAACCGCAAAGAAATCGCCCGGCATTGCAATATATCCGAAAGCACTGTGAAGAACCAGATCACGGAGGCACGCAGGCATTTGAGAAACACATTAGAGCAATTGTTTAAAAATTATTTTCCATAAACGCTTATCCGGTGAAAGAATTGATCATCATTATGACATTCTTAAAACTTTACTACAATGATTCACCAACCAGAATACGTGAAGGCTCTGCTGAAAAAGCATATTGAGCGCTCGGCATCGCCTTCAGAAATAGAAATATTATTGGTGGCCATGGATCTTTATGACGAGGAAGAAATAACCGAAATGTTGAATGAAATTGACCCCGAGATAGATTTTGAAAAATTCAGAAGCGGAAAATTTGAGACTGCACCCTACCAGGAACTGAAAGACCGTATCAACAAAGGGTCCTGGGCAAGGATGAGAACCATGCTCAAAAGGATCCTGCCCAACGCCGCCTCTTATATTGGCATTCTCGCCATTTTGGGTGCCATCCTTTGGCTCATTTTCAAACCAGCTCACCTGCGTTATTACTGCGGTGGATTGCCGGATGATAGTGAAATAGCGCCGGCATTAAATGAATGCAGCCTTACTTTGAGTAATAATTGCGTTATTCTGATAGATAGCGATTATACGGGCCTGGTAGCGAGAGAGGGTAATATGGAGATCATAAAACTGAAATCGGGCATATTGGAATACAGGAGATTGCCTTCCAGGATAAAGGATGATACCACAAGCAGGATGTATAATACTATTACCACCCCGGGTGGAACTCAGTACCGGGTGATTTTACCAGATGGATCCATGGTGCGTTTGAATGCAGCATCATCAATCCGCTTCCCGGTAGATTTTTCGGATTCCATTCGAAATGTAGAACTGGAGGGTGAGGCATTTTTTGAAGTTGCAGCAAATCCAGGCGTTCCCTTCATCGCCAAAATGAAAACCGCAGAAATAAGGGTAACGGGTACAAGTTTCAATGTGAACAGCTACTCCGAAAATACAATAGCGACGCTGGTAAGTGGAAGTCTGCAAATAAAAAGCGGTAAAAGCCTTGTGACCTTAAAGCCAGGCGAACAGGCAATCATAAAAAATACTCAGCAAGGGGCAATGGACAGTATTGTAAGAGTCAGCGAGGCCGATACCGACCAGGTAATTTCCTGGAAGAAAGTGAA
>CALFNL010000306.1 GCA_937902875.1 uncultured Bacteroidota bacterium
GGGATGCGCATTCGCAAGCTCTGTAAATGGACTCATTGCCTTGCGCCTGGTGCATGCATTGGGTGACTGCGTGTGCCTGGTGGCCTCACGAGCCCTGGTGAGAGACCTCTTTCACGTGAATGAAAATGCGAAAATCTTTTCCCTGCTCATGCTGGTGGTGGGCGTATCTCCCATACTTGCACCTACTCTTGGGGGTTATACAACCGCGGCATTCGGTTGGCAATCCGTGTTCCTGGTCCTGGCATTCCTGGCCATCCTTATAATCGCGACAGTATTCTTTTTCCTTCCGCCTGGCAGGCCTGCCGATCGGAATTATTCACTGAAACCAGGTCTCATCATACGAAGTTTCACAAAAGTGTTCAGAGATCCGCAGTTCTATACCTACGCTTTTGCGGGTGCCATAGCTTCTTCGGGTCTGTACGCATATATCGCTGGATCGCCTTTTGTATTCATGAAACTTTTCGGAGTAAGCGAAAAACAATATGGCTGGATCTTCGCCACCATTGCAATGGGATTGATTGGCTCCAGCCAACTGAATAGTATCCTTCTGAGGATTTACAAGAGTGAGCAGATCATCAGGGTGGCCCTGATTTGTCAGGCGGCCACCGGCCTATTGCTTTTTGTGGGAACAGCCCTGGGATGGTGGGAATTGTTTAGCACCATCTTTCTCATATTCATTTTTCTCTGTTGCCAGGGATTTGTATTTCCTAATACTTCGGCATTATCTCTGGCACCATTCTCCGCCGGCGCGGGTACCGCATCGGCACTCTTAGGCGGAATTCAAATGAGCATTGGCGCATTGTCTGCCGCACTGGTGGCTTTTCTGAGTGACCATAGCGCCAAACCCATGACCGGCGTAATGGCTTTCTGTGCCCTTACCAGTTTTCTGATTCTGGCAGTGGGAACAAGGATCATCCGCTATAGGGCCACTATATTGGATGCAGAAGAACAGAGCGCTGAAATGATAATCTCGTCCTGAATCCGCAGGATTCGGGACAACGCGCGGAAATCCGTCCTGCCTTCAACCATCATTTTTCAATAGTAAACTTGTTGCCCTCAGTAATGCCTTTCCACTGGTCTGTCCTGAATGAAATAGCGGGAAAACCATCTTTGTTGAACAGGTTGGCTTCACCTGCATCGTCTGCCCAGGCAAAGCGGACCGCCACAGGATCACGCACCTCATTGCATGAAACAATCACCTGGTTGCCTTCAATACGCGCCATTGCGTAGTGGAAATCCCGGTCGGCACCGGCCATTTCAAATCCCCTGAGATATCCGTATTTGTCCCTGGCCTCAAGACCCTTTCCAATATGGGTAAACGAAATTATTGCCTGGTCGCCTTGCACCTTCATCGATTGGAATGCAGGTCCGCTGAATTCCATTTGAATTCCATAAATATTGTCTAAAGCGATTGCTGCGAGCCTCCGTCCCACATCCTGTTTGTTTCGTGGATGAATATCATTGGATTCCCCAATGTCGGTGGTAACGCTCATGCCGGTATTCGGCAGTGAGAGGGTCATCGTTTGAGCCTCACGCAATTCCGCCCAGGTACTTCCATTCTTACTGTTACCATTATCCGAATTAAAACTGGCGAGTTGCACAAAATAAAAGGGGAAATCCCGGCCCCAGTGCTGTCTCCAATCGGTGATCATCAATGGGAATGCCTTCCTGTACTCATACGCGCGGCCCGCATTGGCTTCGCCCTGGTACCAAATCACCCCTTCAATGGCAAATGGGATCAAGGGATTTACCATGGAATTGAAAAGTAATGTGGGAAAACTGTTAGGGCCAACTGAATTGGCTCCGGCATAAATGGCTTCCACCTGAAAAGCCCATTCACCTGCAAGTGAAAGAACCTCTGATCCAATCTTGAGCCTGAGATCGGCGCTGTCTCCATAGATTCCTCCGCCACCACCGGTATCTTCCACCCTTACTGCTATCACATTATTCCCCGCTTTCAGTACTCCGGCAGGTACCAAATATTTTCGCTGCGCATTGTACACATTAGTGGTCCCTACCCTAACGCCATTCACATATGTGATATCATTGTCGTCAATCATTGCCAGGTCCAATTCGGCAGCCGCGCCGGCATTTTCATTTGAGATTTTCACAGTCTTCCTAAACCATACTACGCCGTCCAATGCACCCAACTGCTGGTAATCCCACAATTGTGGCAGCCTCATCCGCGGCCATCTGGAATCATCGCCAGCCTCTTCTTTCCATTCACTATTTTCACCTTTCAAAGGCAGGTGGCCCTGCAGGGCTTCAATTTGCCTTGCAGTCGATTGCTTGCGTATCTCCGCCAATGAATCCAGATTCAATAAAGGCATAGACGCAATCATGGTTTTGAAATCATTGCTGTTCTCAAAAGCAGCCCGGCTGGTCCAGGTTTCCGAATGCGTGCCTCCCCATGAACTGTTGATCAGGCCTATAGGAATCTTTAATCTATTATACAATTCCCTGGCAAAGAAATATCCTACAGCTGTGAATTCTCCTACAGTTGCAGAACTACAAATTGCCCATTCGCCATCCACCAGGTCTTCCTTTGGCGTGGTGCTGATGCCTCTGCCTACCCTGAGCTCACGAATCAGGGAATAATCCGCCGCGGCGATTTCTTTAGCCGCATTAATCACTCCTGATACTGGAAATTCCATGTTCGATTGACCTGAGCAGATCCACACTTCGCCTACCAAAACATTATTGATGGTTAATATTTTCTTGCCCTTTACAAGCAGCTGATAGGGACCTCCCACTTCTTCTGGATCCAATTTCACCATCCATTTTCCATTTCTGTCGGCTCTTGAACTTTTAATTTGATTATTAAACTGAACCGTAACTTTTTCACCGGCGCCGGCCCATCCCCACACTGGGATTGGCTGCTTTCTTTGGAGCACCATATTATCGCCGAAGATTTTTGATAGTCTTACCTGCGCAACAGAAAGAACACAAGGGAATAGTAAGATTGGAAGAAGAAGTTTTTTCATATACAATTTGTATGAGATTTTGAAGATACAGAATTTTGACCGCGCGGGTGGGAAGACCCAACAAAATTTGACCCTGGAATTCAGCTCCCTTTTTAATCTTCCATTCAGTCGATACAGAATATGAATTCATGAATATGCTCGTCCTATTCCATCCAGGACCTCTTGCCTTGTCCGAAACCTTTCCGGCGCCGCACTACTCAGTTTATTTTGAGCTTACAAAAATTCGTTTTAATCTTGAGGACTGATTCTAAGCCTCTACATATGAAAATCTTCAACTATTTCTTCTGTTTTGTATTTGTTTTATTTGCAGCGCTGCAATACAACGATCCTGATCCTTATGTATGGATACCCATCTATATGTACGCCTCCGTATTATGCTGGCTTGCCGCAAAACAGAAATTTTATCCGCGAGCCTACCTGCTGGGAATTGCAGTCTATGGCTTTTATGCCTTATATAAATTCTTCGACCGGAACGGGGCCTGGGACTGGATGACCATCCATCATGGAGAGAATATTGCTGAAACCATGAAGGCTGAAAAACCCTGGGTGGAAGAGACCAGGGAATTCTTCGGGCTCGTGATACTGATAGGAGTCCTCCTGATCGATTTCTTTTATGCAAGAAAAAAGTCAAGAATCCGGAAGTCCTGAAGTCAGTTTATTTGAAATTATCTGAGGAGCTGCCATCAAATTCAAATGCCATCCTTCGGAAAGCAGGATTGATTGATGATACCCATATTCCTGCCTTCAAGCAGCCTTCCACTCTTATGCCGGAACGTGGAGCTCCGGCATCTTCGTGAAAATTTCAAAAAAGAACCCTGGCATTTTCCCTCTGGAGTTCCCGGATTATTTGGCCGAAAACTGAAGAGACCCCAATCCAACCTGAGTCGACTCTTTTGGATCCTTTGGCTTGCTGACAATATACAAATCGTGCAACCTGCCATCAGACACAGGAGTCAAACTGGCCTGGAGCATACTCATGCTCACTTTTTTTGCGGACGCATTTGCGGGCGGATTCATTACCAATTCTCCCAGTTTCTTTCCATCGGGGGCATCGAGCCTTAGCTCAAATACAAAACCGAATTTTGGCGCTTCCTGGTAGCCTACCATCACACTCGCGGCGTTGATGCCCTGCAAATCCACGCTGTCGATGCTAAACCATCCATCGCCTGCGGGTGTTATCATGAATCTCATGCCATTGAAATCTATGCCCGAAAAGCCTTTCATCCGTTTCACATCATTAAAATGCATCTTGCTGTTGCGAAGTGCAAAAGCGCCATTCCCGGTGAGCGGTTTAATATTAAGGCCTCCCTTATCTGTGTAGCTGGCATTGATAAATAGAATTTCGTCTTCCTTCGCTTTTGGAGAAGGGGTTACCGAGCCCTTTGAAGGCAGTGATTTCTTCAATGCCGTCTTTCCACCCAGTGACATTATCCATTGAACGATCTGCCTGGCATCCGCGTCTGCCAGGTTGGGATGCGCTGCCATGGCGGTTTCGCCCCAGACTCCTCCCCCTCCCTTCTTAATCTTATTGATAAGATAATTCGCGGCATTTGGATCTTTTTGATAGCGTTGTGCCACTTGGGTGAATGCGGGTCCAATGGATTTTTCTTCCACTTTGTGACAGGTCTTGCAATCCAGCGACAGCATAATGGTCTTTCCGCTCACGATGGTAGCGGCCGTTTGATGGCCCATGGGTGTTCCCGCCCGATCGCTTCCCTGAACATAATCGGCCGATACATAAAGGTTACTGGCATCTATAACCGAACCATCTTCAGGATCGGCCACCTGAACTTCGTAAAGCACAGCCTTATTCGGGAAAAAGAAGGTTTGGTTCCCTTTCACATTCACGCTTACCGCCGGTTGGGTGTT
>CALFNL010000307.1 GCA_937902875.1 uncultured Bacteroidota bacterium
GTAATCCAACAGGTAAGGGACTATCTGCATCTGAACTTCCTGGCCAGCATAGGCTTTATTCGCTTCGGCGTAATCATTGTAGTATAATTTGGATTGCTCCGGAAGGTCAATCACCTGGTTCTTTTCGCGGAAATTCAATAATCCTGACTCCACGGTACCCAGTTCATTCTTGATGGTATCCAGTCTCTCGTCTATGAACTGCATGGTGATCTTGGAAATCTCCCTCTTGTCTTCCACATTCATCTTGCTGTATTCCTTCATAAGGTCGTTGATCACGGCCTTGCCCAATTCGGTATTCTCGGTCTCCATTGAAATATTGAGGATGGTGGCGGATTCATTCGTCTGTTCAATTTTAAGTGCCTGCGACAAGGTCGCCGAGGCTTTTTCGAGATTGCTATATTGAATGATATAAATATGGCTGCTGAAATAATTGAATCCTTTATTTGGAACTCTTTGGAGTTTGAAAATGCCAAAACTGTTTTCGAAGGGTTTGCCATACTCTATTTCTGAATGAGAATTCACAAAATTGAAATGATTCTCTGCAGCATCAATTTCAAAGGAGAAGGGCCGCGAGGAATCATTCAATTTTACGATCTCCAGTTGAATGGGCGAAGCGCCGTAAATATTGGAGGACCTGAGATTGCCTTTATTGATATAAGACAGTTGCAGTCCCAAATTTTTGATAACCCTCCCTACCAGCGGGCGGGAGCTGAGAATTTCCAATTCATTCTTGAGGTTTACATTGTCAGAAAACATGAACATGCTCTGCAGGTCATCGCTCCTGCTTCCGGGTCTGTTTTCTTTGTTGATGAATAAGGAACCCATTACCTTATAAATGGGGGTTGAATACCGGATCTTTACAAAAGCGATGCCCAGGGCCAGGATCAGGGCCAATACCAGCCAGGGCAGGTAAATCTGGTATTTGTAGATAAACTCCCGCAGGTTAAACTCCTGCGAAGATTCAGCCATTTGAAAAGTGGAGGAGCCGTTATTATTGTCTGGCATAATGATTTAAGATCTTTTTGTTCCGGTTTGGGGCATGTAAATTGTTTCTTAGGGATCGCCTTGATGCTCGCAAGTTCCAGGAAACTGACATTTACCGGAACTCTATTTTCTGAAAATACTGTACAGGATACCTAAAGAGGTAACAATGGCCGACAAAGTAGCCACTACTGCCAGGTTACGCTGTGTTACCTGCTCAGACACGGTTGGCTTTTTTGGATTGGCCTTCACGATCACGATATCATTCTGGCGGAGATAAAAATATGGTGACTGCGAAGCCCCGGCCTTGCTCACGTCAATGGTACCGTATTCCCTTTTACCATTTTCTTCCCTGATCACGGTTACATTCTCCTTGAGTCCATACACATTCATATCCCCCGCCATGCCCAGTGCCTCCAGGATATTTACTCTTTCATTGGGTATGGCAAAGATGCTGGGGCGATTCACTTCTCCCAAAACGGTAATCTTGAAATTTAGGAATCGAATGCTCAGGTATGGATTTTTCAGGTAGGCGGATAGCTTTTCTTTGAGCAGGTCTTCCAATTGAGATTTTGTTAGTCCCTCCACGTGTATTGATCCAATGCTCTGGAATTGAATATTTCCCCGGTCGTCCACATAATAACCCGGCATGGACTGTGGTGAGGCCCCCACAATCGAACCTGAACTGGCTCCTCCACTCAATGCTGCAGAAGGAGCTCCTCCGCTGCCCATGGACTGGTTATAGATGAGGGTTGCTTCGGGATTATCGCTGTAAACCATGATTCCCAGGAGATCGCCTTTTTGTATTTGTATTTCAGGTATGGGATTGCCTGTACTATCCGGCAGGCCTTCAAAATATTGAGTTGGCCTGGTTGTCTTGCATGAAAAAAGACATAGCAGGGTTCCAAGAATGAAAAATATAAAAATGTTTCGCATGCCTGAAATTAAGAATGATAAACGAAAATAACAGGTTGATTTGGAATTGTAGCCTTTAAGCAGGACGGGCTATTTTGCAAGCGGTTCCACTTCAGTTCTGTTTACTGTTGCAATGAGCTTATAGCCAAGACTGGTGAGCATTACCTGCACCTTGTTTTTGTTCACCCTGGTTACAATGCCTTCCGCATCCATGAAGACACCACGCGTAAATTTTATGTGTTGCTGTTCACTGATGTTAACAGGCACCGCTTCGAGACAATCATATTCATTCAGGAATTTTCTGATGATGTCGATCTCCTCATTTTTAACGATGGCAGGCTTGCCATTCCAATATACAAAATTCACTACACCGCCGGTAGTTCTCAATGCGGGCTGGTCGGCATCTGCAGACTGAACAAATACATAGGATTTAAACAGTGGTTCGTTTACGACCTTGAACCTGTCGCTCCATTTGCGGCGCACTTTGTTCATTGGGCAATAGCTGTTGAAGCCTTTTTCAAGCAATGACTGGTGCACTTTTTTTTCCCAACGGGGTTTGGTGTAGAGAGCGTACCATTTCCTGCTATGAGCCATGTAGTTAAAATTAGAATTTTCATTATCAAGCCAGGATCATCATTCAAGAATTAATTGGTCCGGTATTCAATTCATACAATCGCATCCGGGCTCATTTGGATCTTAGCTTCAATCCAGAGCTTCGCCCCCTCAGTCACATGGTAATTTTGTGACCGGCAGATTATCAGCCTTTTATAAAAAGCCCTTAACCTATTTCTGCGATAGGATTTCATCCTGGAAGCCAATTTTATATTAGCAATAACCAATTCATGTATTGTAGAACACCGGAAAGCGAATTTTTGCGCAGGTTCCTTTCAACCCCGGCCGGTATTCCCGATGCATTTTACCGCAGAAAACAAGTTAAGAACTCAAACAGTTTCAGGAGTTTATATCAACTCCGGGATTAAAGAAAAATTGTTTGGCAAATATAATTTTTTAAACTGATCCACCATGAAAAACACTGATCACGGATCACGGATTATCGCGGACCGCGGATTATCGCGGATCACGGATCGCGGATTATCGCGGATCGCGGATCGCGGATTATCGCG
>CALFNL010000308.1 GCA_937902875.1 uncultured Bacteroidota bacterium
TAAGATTTACCTTGAACCGCAATCCATCTTCTTCCACCATAAAAAATTCACCTTCCTCGTTTATTTTCTGGTATTGGCCCAGCCTTCCCGGTTTGCGGCGCCGCTGCCTGACAAATATCATATCCTGCGGAACCTTCAATATGCTTTCCATGACCTTTAGCGCGGCATTCAGCCACTCACCGTGTGTTTCCCTGCCCAGGCCAAGCCTGCGACCATATTCGGCTACATAAAGCCTCCCTTCATACAAATCAATGCTGAAAGGGTATTCGGGAATATCGTGATCGTAAATCCGGTAACAGCTTATTCCCTGGCGCTTCGCCTGCTTCTGAAGATGACGGTACACCTTACTCAAACGATTGCCGAACATTTCTGATTTATTCTGCAGGCTCATGGTGGTACCAGTCTTTTGAAATAATAGTTTCTCTGATTCCGGAGCTATACGACCAGTAGGATCTATCGATTCTTCCAATATACTGATGAGTTTATTTTACAATCCTCTATCCGTTTCAGGAACCCAGAAAACAAAGCGTTTCGCTACATTGTTGGTGTTTCCCGCCTGGATAAACCAACCCTTCTAAAAAAAGTTCGCCAGGGAACACCAGCTATCAAAGAGGAAGGAACTGGCTAAAATGTTTAGATGCTACATGGAGCATTTCTTCATACTTGTGGATGGTTCCGCAGGCAAATTTGATCCTAATCTGAAAACTTCATGGTGCGGCAACAACCCGAAAAATAATATATCTGAAACTGCTATCTCAATGCTTCAAATAATATTTCCACCGGGTGCAGAGCCTTTCTGCCCGCGCCATCTTTCACCTGGTGGCGGCAACTGGTGCCGGGTGCCGCGATGATAGCGTCTTTCCCTGCTTGCCTCACAGATGGCAACAAAACCAATTCCCCGATCTTCATTGACAGTTCATAGTGTTCCTTCTCGTATCCAAAAGAACCTGCCATACCGCAACATCCCGAAGCCAAAGTTGTGACCGAATAGTTTGCAGGAAGAGAGAGGATCCTGGCGCTGTGCAATACTGAAGAAAGAGCCTTCTGCTGGCAATGTCCATGCAATATCACTTCTTTCTCATCATTTGTGAATTGATCTGCCCTGATTTTCCCCTTTTCAATTTCCCCCGCGATGAATTCATCTATCAGGAACACATTTGCGGCAAGAGCCTTTGCCTGTTCCAGGCGATCATCATCTGCAAGATCGATATATTCATCTCTGAATGTCAGAATAGCGGAGGGTTCAATTCCCACCAATGGAATTTCATTTTTGATCAATGGACCGAAGATGGCAATATTCCTGTTGGCAATTTTTTTGGCATGCCTGAGCAACCCTTTCGATAGCCATGCCCGGCCACTCTCCTCATGTGGAGTCATGAGCACTTCATAGCCCAGCTCTTCCAGAAGCAAAATAGTCTTGATCCCGATTTCAGTATCATTGAAATTGGTAAACTCATCGCAAAACAGAAAGACCTGCCCGTTGGAAGGGGATTGTTCCGCACTGTTGCTGCTCTTGTTCTTTCTATGTTTTTGAAACCATTTTCTGAGGGTTGTTTTATAAAGGCGGGGCATTGACCTCTGCACCGCGAATCCGGATATTCTCTTGACCCAGTTGCTCACAGTGGATTGGGTCACCATGAAATTATAGAGGCCGGGAAACAGTGAGCCCAGTTTAGAAGAACGATTGAAATTGGCGATCAGCCTGGATCTGAATGGCACCCCATTGGCATCATAATAATGCTGCAGGAACTCCGCTTTTAGTTTTGCAACGTCCACATTGGAAGGGCATTCCGATTTACAACCCTTGCAACTCAGGCAGAGATCCATTACTTCATAGATCTCCTCATGATCGAAGCGATTGGGTTTGGTGGAGTTGGTAAGGAATTCCCGCAGGATATTTGCCCTGGCCCTGGTAGTATCCTTTTCATTTCTGGTAGCCATAAACGAAGGGCACATGGTGCCTCCGGATAAATGGGTTTTTCTGCAGTCCCCCGAACCATTGCATTGTTCCGCATGCTGTAATACATTTTGGCCCCTGAATCTGAATATGGTTTGAATTGCCGGAGTATGCTGCCCGGGCTTATACCTGAGCATGGAATTCATCGGCGGGGTATCTACGATCTTATTGGGATTGAAAATGTTTTCCGGATCCCAGGACTTCTTGATTTCCCTGAGAAGTTGATAATTCTTCTCTCCCACCATCTCACGTATAAACTCTCCCCTCAACCTTCCATCACCATGTTCACCGCTCAAAGAGCCCTTGTATTTTTTTACCAGGGCGGCAATTTCCTGCGCGATAGTATGGAACAATTGATTGCCTTTTTCAGTTTTGAGGTTGATGATGGGGCGCAAGTGAATTTCACCCGACCCTGCATGTGCATAGTGTACCGAATACAAATTATATTTCTTCAAAATTTCATTGAAGTCGCGTATGTATGAAGGCAGATCGTTCACGTCAACTGCAGTATCCTCGATCACAGGAACGGCCTTATCATCTCCGGGCATATTGCCCAACAATCCCAAGCCGGCTTTTCTGAGACTCCATATCTTCCGGGAATCATCTCCAAACAGTAGCGGGAAATGATAGCCCAGGCCTGCGGCTCTCATGTCTGCTTCCACTTTAGCCGCGATTTCACGAATTTCATCTCTGTTGGATCTCAAAAATTCCACGACCAAAATGGCTCCGGGATCACCCTTCACAAAGAACCTGTTCTTACTCTGCTCTATATTGTCTTTGGTGCATTCCAATATGTAATGGTCAATCAATTCGCTGGCGCTGGGCTTATACCGAAGCGCTATAAGATTGGCGCGTAGTGATTCATCTATACTGTTGAAATGGACGCAGAGAAGTCCGGTTTCTTTTGGAGGCAGGGGAACAATATTCAGTTTTATTTCCGTGATGAATGCCAGTGTACCTTCCGATCCGGCGATTAGTTTGCAAAAATTAAATTCAGGTGCACCTGCCGTAAAAGGCGCGGTCTCAAGCAATATATCCACTGCATACCCTGTATTCCTCCGCTCGACCGTTTTTTTCGGGAATTCTTTTCTGATTTCAAGCTGGTTTTCATAGTTGCTCAGTAAACCTCTCACCGTTTTGTAAATATTCCCTTCCAGATTATTCAATGCGCATTTGGCGTGGAAATCATCCAGGTTCGTGGACCTGAATTCAGCATCGGTACCATCACTCAGGATGGCTCTTACTTCCAGCAGGTGCTCCCTGGTGCTCCGGTAAACCACTGAATTGGATCCGCATGAATTATTACCGACCATTCCCCCGATCATTGCACGGTTGGCGGTGGAGGTTTCGGGGCCAAAAAACACCCCATATGGTTTGAGAAACAGATTCAGTTCGTCGCGGATAACGCCGGGCTGTACACGAACCCAGCCCTGATCCTTATTTAGTTCCAGAATTTCTGTAAAATATTTCGATACGTCAACTACAATGCCACTACCCACAACCTGACCCGCAAGCGAAGTGCCGGCCGTTCTGGGAATAAGGCCCACTTTATTGGCCCGCGCAAAAGAAATCAGTTTCTTAATATCGGCCTCTGTTTTGGGTATGGCTACGGCCAGTGGCATTTCCCGATAGGCCGAAGCGTCTGTAGCGTACAGCGTACGCATGGTGGTATCAAAATAGAATTCACCCTGCAGCTCCGTGGCTAACCTTTCCAGCTTTTCATTCATTTGTTGCTATTAATGAGGCCAATAAACGGACGCAAAATTAAACCCTTTTGCCAATAACCATTTAGCATATTCAATCCATAATATGTAATGAGATACTTGAAAATAGCAGGCTCATGCAGTTCAAAGCTCACAAAGATTTGGTATATTCAGGCATCCGGCCAAAAAAGTTTTAATACTTCATGGACTCCTCAAACTGAATGCTTCAAGCTCATTTATTCCAAAAAAATTAAAACGAAATGAAATCGCGGCAATTCTTCTGTTTTTTCATTGCAGTTCTCGCAGGTTCCTTTTTCTGCGGGTGTGGACCCGATGCTTCCATCCTGCAAAAATTAGCAGCCCAACAATCACAGATAGACAGCCTCAGGCAAAAATTGGATCAAATCAAGCCTGGCCTTGGTGAAATCATGGCAGTCATTCAAACACATCACGCCAAACTCTGGTTTGCGGGAATCAATGAGAATTGGAAACTGGCGGATTTTGAAGTGAAGGAGATCAAAGAAATGGTAGATATGGCCGAAAATATTGAAACGGGCAGACCCGAAACCAAATTCATATCCATGATTAATCCCCCGCTTGACACTATCGCCAGCGCGATTCAAAAAAATAATACGGTTGAATTCAAACATGGTTTTAGTCTGCTTACTGCGGCCTGCAATAATTGCCATAAGGATAATAATTTTGAATTTAATGTAATCACTATCCCGGTGAATCAGCCAGTGACAAACCAGGATTTCAGATCACAGCCATAAAACAAGCGGGGCAGTGGAACAAAATCTAATATTTGTAAGTAAGGATTACCCATTTAGGCCTCAAAGCAAAAACCAGGGGTTGACAATTCCTGAATTATTTTAATTTGGGTGTAAATAGTGGGGTATGTTTAGTGGAATAGCAGTGCGGCAGTTGGATATGTGCTTCAGGAGTGAGGACGATTGCAGACAATATCTTTTCGATCTGAAATGGAAA
>CALFNL010000309.1 GCA_937902875.1 uncultured Bacteroidota bacterium
GTGCCCATCCGTTAAAATCTTGGTGGGCCGCTCCTGTCACAGACTCTGCATTTTTCAGGGCCGATATTACCTGTTCCACAGATAGTCCTGCGTCGCGGCTTGCTTCCCTGAGGTTCTTGTTACCGCCACAGCAGTAGTCAATGCCCAGCCTGTTAAAAACTTCTGCTTTGCGATAATCTTTCGCTACAATCCTGCCGATGGGTTCCTGATAGGGCGGGTCAAATCGTTTGATGACTCTCACCTGCCATTGCCGGGGGCCTTCCTGCAAATATTCCCAACTAAAGGCGTTCAGGCTTTCGGTTTGCCATTGCTGGTAGAGAGTTTTGGGATCCTGATCATGGAGCACTATAAAAGCGGCTCCCTGCTCCAATTCATCAAAATGGCTGAATATGGTGTCCTGTATTTGTTTCCCATGCAGGAAAGCCACATCAGGTAATTCGGTTAAGATCATAATAAAATTCTTTAGCCTTTCAAGAACTGATTTCTACCATGCCGGCGGGTGACGAACCTGGCAGGGAATGGAATAGATTTTTCGCCATTAGGAAAAGGGCCAGCACTTTGAACACCTCGAAAAGCACAAAATAAATGTGCAGGTAAGACGGCTGCAATGATTCACCGCGTATGAAAGCAACGGCTCTTTTGTCTAGGACCGGCAATAACCAAACACTCTGTGTTACCAGAAACAGGAATGCGATTCCATACCAGAGCTTAAAGGAATTCGGAACGGGATATCTGCCTAACAACCATATGCTCAGTATCACAAGGGCAAAGACCCATTCCACTCTATTCAAAGCCCCAAACACCAATTTTCCAATCCCCAGCCCGATGGGAACTGTAACTCCCGGCGCCCGGAACTTGAGCCAGGCTTCCATGAAACTAATGGCGCAGATAAATCCCATCCACATAAATACACACATGGATAATATGAATAACTTAACACTCATAGCAAATTCCTGAGGCCCTGGTTCCGGACCAACCCGATTTTGATTTCGAACATTTCAGCCATCTTGCGGGCACGCCATTTGGCTTCTTCCGCTTTTTCTCCGCTGAAAATTGAGTCAGCGGTTTCTATGAACAATTCCATCCATTTTTGGAAATGTGAATTGTCAACGGGCAGCCCCGAGTGGGGTGGAAAGGGACTCCCGAAATAGGTTCTCTCATCCAGTAAAACAGTCTGCCAGAACGCATACATTTTATCAAGGTGCCGGGGCCAGCGATCGCCGATACGGGAATTAAAAACGGGGGCCAGTAGTTTGTCATTTCTTACTTTTTCATAGAATGTATCAACGAGCGCTTTTATATCATCCAGCGATAGAATATCCTTTGATTCGGGCATTTAATTTGATTTTACTGATAAATAAGTGACCAGGTAATACATCGCCCATCCAACAAATCCAATGATCAGAATCCACACCCAGGATGGAACGCTCTTGGGAGTTTCACTTCCTTCTATCACAAAATTCTTTTGTGTGCCTTTTCCATATGCATTGATCATTAGCGGTACTATGCCATCCACCACAGCATTTTCCCTGATTCCATCGATGGTGATTGCCGGTCCGTTCCTCACTTCGAATGGAATGATCCTGATGCCCTCCCTGCCATTGGGATCCTTACTAACTATCTTCAATACATGTTTCCCGTCTGTCAGTTTGCGTGTGTCCAGCTCGAATTCCACGGGTGATGCAAATTCCGCGATGGGTTTCTGCTCATCATCCATAAAAAGGAATATGGTGCTCTTGTCTTCCATTTTACTCTTCATTTAGAATGAACCTTTTGATATGATGCCGCGAATTTTCCCCCGGCCGGATCAACCATTTCACTGAAAAGAACAAGGTGGCCGCAACGATGGTTGCCATGGCGGCTACAATCAGATAATCCCAGCGGCTGTCTGGTCCGCTGCCGTGCGTAATGCCGCGAAAGAAACCGGACTGCTGCTCCTCGCAGGCGGGGCAGGCATGGCCCATATGTCCCACCATTATTATAATTATTACCAGGAATGATTTTTTCATTTTGTCAATTTTGCAATTTATCCACGGGTTCAATCAGGGCTTGGCCCTTTGTTTTAAAGCGTCCATTATTTTCTGGATTTCTTCAGCAGTTACCTGCCTGGCATTATTTCCCCAACTCGATTTTTCATGATTGAGGATCACGGCAATTTCATCGGCTGTTAAGTTATTATTAGTGCCCACCGGAGGCATGGCTGCAAAGCCTTCTTTTTCACGTGCGCTGTACCCATTCATAATGATGTTGACCATGAGCTCAGGATTATCATTTTGCACAACGGCGCTTCCTTTCAAGGGCGGGAATGCTCCCTTAAGACCTTCTCCGCTTGCCTGGTGACAGGTTTGACAGTTGGTGGCATAGAGGGCCGCCCCATCCAACGTCTGCGCTTGTGCGGCCCCAGTAGTTTGTTTTTGAGTCTTCTTATACAGGAACTCGGGTGCCGGAGTTCCATCGGGTAGTTTAGTCTGTTTTAACGACTGCAGGTAGGCAACCAGTTGCAATGCCTTTGGGGAAGCAACCACTTTTCCTGCCTTACCTCGCAGGTATGCTTCAGGGATACTTACCAAAACTTCGTTCCCGGATGGCTCTGCCTTTATCTCGAATAGCCAGGGATAGGCCGGCATGATGGATTCGGGCACAACAATCCTGGGATTGAATAAATGCACCAATTGCCAATCCCTGCTTGGCTGCCGGTTTCCGATATTTGTCAGGTCGGGCCCCGTGCGTTCAGTTCCCATGAGGGTTGCAGTATTGCGCCAAAAATCTGTGCGGCGAATTCCCGCGTAATCCGCTGCGATGCTGGGCCTTGTGCCCCAAGCTTTGTCCATGTCCACATTCCGCACCTGCTGTGTATGACAGGCCACACATCCATTGGCAATATATATGGCTTTGCCTTTTGCGGCCTCTTCACTAAGGGGCAGGGCATTGGGCAGTGGGGCATTATTGACCTGGTTATTTATTGCCGGGATGATGGCGACCAGTATGGTCAGCCCCGTGAAGAAGAGAAATGCCGTTGTGAAGAGTTTCTTATAGTTATCGAACCATTCCATGTTGATCTGCCTTGTTGATTAAGCAATGGGTTTTAGCGGATCCAAATTGCCCTGGATCTTTTTTATCGCGATTTCTTTCACGTCAATATCGTCTTTGCCCGCCAGCATCTTGTATAAATTATAAGCAAAAAATAAATGGGAGGTCCACATGAGGGTGCCCCCAATCGCCCGCCATAACCAATAGGGGGCCATGAATACAACGCCGTCTATAAAGGGTTTTCCTTCTTTCCACATGATGCCTTTCAGGGTGCTGCCATACATCAGCGGTACGGTATAGAAAAGTAATCCTATAAGGGCCAGCCAGAAATGGGCGCCCACCGTAATTTGCGGCGGCTCTTTGCCGGTTAGCCTTGGTATCAGCGCATATATGCCGGCCCAAACCAAAAATGAAATAATACCGTACATGGTCAGATGTGAATGCGCCACGGTAAAATCTGTGAAATGCCAGATCAGGTTGGTGGAGCGGAAAGCCTCTGCGGTACCCTGCATGGAACCGGTGAAATAGAAGATGACGCCCACCAGGAAAAATGGCAGCGTATAGCTGCCGGGTACATTGTACCAGGAACCTCTGAAGGTCATGATAAAATTAGTGGTGCCCGCTACTACCGGTATCACCATTCCCATGCTTCCCACAATGGCGACGGTTTGCAGCCACCATGGTATGGAACTGAAAACAAAATGATGGCTGCCGATCAAAGTATAGAAAAGTATCTGGGTCCAAAATGCAAGTATGCCCAAGCTGTAAGAATAGATGGGCTGGTTCAACTGCTGTGGCAGAAAATAATAAACGATCCCAAGGGTGAATAACATAAACCACATGCCTACCCCCTGGTGCATATAATAACCTTGCACAATGGTTTCGCCGAGTCCGTCTTGCCAGCTTGGAACATAGGCAACAATGCTTATCACCAATGCGAAAATTATGGCGGATACAATATACCAGTTGGAAATATAAATTTCTTTGGTTTCCCTCCGTGCGATGGTTTGAATAAAATTTATGAGGGTCAATACCAGCCCTATGCCAAATAATAACATCACCGGCCAAATATATTCACGGTATTCCCCGCCGCCATTGTTAATGCCAGCCATCAGGCAAATACTTCCCAACACAACGGCGGCATTGATCAGGATCAACGCCCACCATCCTCTCTTGATTCCCACCATCTTCACATTGCTCACCTTGGCCACTACATAATATCCAAGTCCCAGCATGGCAAGTGAAGCCCAGCCCCAAAAGACAGCATTGGTATGAACAGGCCTAAGCCTCCCGAAACTCAGCCAACTGATATGGTCCGCATCGGGTGCCACGAATTTGATTCCCAGGTATTCTCCTACGGTAGTTCCAAAAAGCAACCAGAAAGTGGCAGTGCCGATATACCATAGAATCAATTTCGAAAGTTCAGGATCTATATTGGGTCTTTTTACGGCCTTTTTCTTGATGGCAACAAATGTCAAAGCGCTGGCCCTGCCTGCATTATTGATGATACCTTTTTCATCTTCCGCCGGTAAATTCCCGGAGAGCTCATTATTTGAAAGACGGAATTCCAGGGCCTGTTTTCTTTTTTCAAGCTTGAAAAGAGATTCCTGGTCTGGCAGGTTTGAAAGATAATTCGCAAGCCGGTCAGCCTCTTCCATTTTCCTTCTTTCCCTTGAATTCCTCAAGAGCCTGCTTACTTTGGCAATCATTAATATGATTCCGGCCAGAACGGGAATTACCAGGAGGGTAATGGTGATGATTATGCCGGTTTGAGTAAAGGGCGATGCGGAACTATTTTGATCACCCTGCGCCAATAAGGATACACTGAACAGTGAAGCAGGTAAAAGCAGAAAAATGGGAAGCAGCCTGTTTTTTGAATCGGAATTCCCTCCTGGATTCCCTTGTTTTTTCCTGCGATTATATGTCAGGATCGCATCAATCTGTTCGGAATTCAGATTCCTGATATAGTTTGAAAATTGCTCATCCTCTTTCGGATCCTTCTTGTGGGTATTTGTGCTGATATACTGATTGGCCTTCGATTTCAGGTAGAGCACGGCCAGGAGCATAATCGACACCAATAATAATAGCATACCCAAAGTGCCAAAGGCAGGATGGAAAAAATGATCTGGTTTTGTTGCCGTTTGTGCAAGCGATCTGAGCGCCGGCAACAAAATAGCTATGATGAAAATTCCTTTCCTTGGCAGATGATTCAGCAGTCTCATTCCTAAAATAGTTAATACTTTTTCCTTTTTTATGTGTCAGGCTCTCCTTAGGTGGAGCAGACTCTTTTCCAAACGTTCATTGAATTCGCCCAGTCTGGCCGAGCGAAGCATATCATAAAGTTCCTTTCTGATTTTTTTGAATTTATGATGGATGGGGCATGGACGGGTTTCCGAGCAATGTTCCAGGCCCAGGCCGCAACCTGAAAAGATCGCGTCTCCATCAATGGTTTTAACAACATCTGCCAATGAATATTTCAGGGATTGCTTATTAAGATAGAAGCCGCCATTGGGCCCCTTGGCAGACTGAATCATTTTCTTCCGGCTCAGGTCCTGCAATATCTTGGCTATGAAATATTCCGGGGAATTAATGCCTTTGGCAATTTCCTTGATACTCACTTTATTTCCATCCTTCGATTTTTGCGCTATAAAAAGTACGGCCCTGATGGCATATTCGCAGGTTTTGGAAAACATCGATTCTTGGTTTTGACTGCAAAAATAAAACTATTCAGGCATAAAAAAAGACTTTTTAATCCTTTTTTGGTTGAATATCTGATCTACTGCTTTTCATATATATTAAAACGGCAAATGAGTCGCTATCCTGGAAATGGAGTGCGAAATTCAACTGGCGCCGCTTGCAACAACTGCGCAATTTAATTTTGTACGTCAAGTACTTTGAAATGTTTCAGGCCGACGGGCATCTGCCAGGTCAATTCGTCGCCGGGTCTGAACCCGATCACTGCGGCACCCATCGGCGTTAAGATGGAAACTTTCATCTGCTGAATGTGAGCCTGATGGGGCATGACGAGAATGAATTCCGACTCCTTTCCCGAATCCAGATCCTGTACACGTACGCGCGAGTTTATGCGTATTGTATTTGGCGGGAAGGCATTGTCTTTGACCACGATAGCCCTGTTAACTTCATGTGACAGGCTCATTTCCTTCCCTGAATTGTCGGGGCTCATGTCAACAAGTTTTTTTAATAGCCGATAGTCTTCTTCGCACAATACAACGGGATTTTTTTGAATAGTGTCCATGGCGACTTGAATTTTTGTCGGTTTAAAAAATAAAATTTTCTGAATGAACTGATGGAGTAAAATTGATTCAGCGTGAAAGAGTCTTTCAATTATCCCGGGAAGCTTGTGTGAAGAACGCTACCCGGGCCAAGTTGAAGAAGTCCCTGGCAGGAGTTAGGAGGATTGACAAATATAATTCCCTGGCTTTCCAACTGAGTGAAAAATCCTGGGCCTGAATCAAAATGATCCGGCGCA
>CALFNL010000310.1 GCA_937902875.1 uncultured Bacteroidota bacterium
CTTCCTGGGGATTTGTACTCTGACATTATTATTTTTATGAAAATGTTTTCCACCCACTCCGAATTGAGCCGCGAATGCCTTGGGGTCGCGAAAAACGGGTTCCATCTTACGCATCAGCGTTTTTTCCGTTCTGAAAAAATATAGAAAAGAAATCAGGAACATGAAGATCAGGCCTGCCATGAAACCGCCTGCCAGACCTATAATTTCGCCTACGGTTAAAAGCTCTCGGATCCGGTCGAATCGAACACTCTCTACAAAATAAAAAATCAGGAACAACAAGGGTATGATCGAATTGTTGATACAATATTTGAGAAAAGGCTTGGAAGTTGTGGCCAGGAACTTGAATTGCTTGCTGTGGAGGATGAAGGTGGTTACATTCCAACTCATGATGAATACTGCCGTTGTCATTCCCACCAGTGCCATGCTCAGCGGATTAACCTTTCCCAGGTATTCAGGGGCCAAAAAGAGCGAATAGGCTCCGAAATTACTCATGAAATCACCATTGATGGCACTGGCTAGCAGGAACCAAAAGATCAGGAAAACCTGGTATCTGCGCAAATGCAAAATGAACAATTGCACAGGGAAGGAATGATTAAATCCTTTCAGGTATTCTTTAATGGGAGCACTGATCCGCATTCATTTACATTATGTTCTTCTTCTGAATGAAACGCCGAACAAGTTAAGAATAATATCATTCGCCAAAAATTAAGGGCTCCTGGCAGACGCAAGTGTTTAAATGGTAAACCGGAATTGATATTTGATTCCTGAAAGCGAAACTCCCTGAATCCTTCTCAACTCCGTATGCCTCGAATGGATATGCTACCGGTTTCTCTCACCATATAGAAGATCCAAATCCAAACCAACAGCAATATCATGGCAACAAACTGGTGTGCCATTCCTAACCACAGCAGGCCGGTAGCCGATGACGAATGAGTGACCGTGAGTATGCCCAGTATCAATTGTATCGTAACTATCACAATGGGAAGATTCATGGATCTGCTGAACCATACTGTTGCTTTGGTTTTGCGGGCCATGATGAACCATATCACTGTGAGTATTGCCAGGAGATAAGCTAATCCACGATGAATGAATTGTATCATGAATGGGTTGTCGGTGAAATTGTGCGGCCGCGATCCGGAAAAAAGGCTATCCGGGAACCAGGATCCATTGATGGTGGGCCAGGTGGGTGCCACGGCGCCAGCCTTCAGGCCCGCCATGAAGGCGCCATAGGTCAATTGCAGAAACAATATAACCAAGATTGACAAGCTGAGCCGGTGTAATGAATTATTCCGCACCAATTGTTTTTCGGGTACTATTAACCGTAAGGCAAACCAACCTGTGTACATGAGTAAGAGCAGGGCGGCTATGAAATGGGTTGCCAATTGAATATGTCCCACAAAATACTTTTCGGGCACGAGGCCGCTCTTAACCATGATCCAGCCGATGGCTCCCTGCAACGCGCCCATAACAAATAATAGCAACAGCGGCAGGATCATTCCTTTTTTGAATTGTCTTTTCCACAGAAAATAAACGAATCCGGCGAGGAAGACGATGCCGAGCATACGCGCCCAGACCCGGTGCAGCCATTCCCAGAAAAAAATGAACTTAAAATCCGAAACTGTGAAATCGGGATGTATATACCTGAATTGGTCCGTGTGTTTGTATTTGTCAAATTCCATCATCCAGGCCGCATCATTCAAAGGTGGCAATATGCCCGTAATGGGGTTCCATTCTGTGATGGAGAGGCCGGATTCGGTAAGCCGCGTAATGCCTCCCAGCAACACTTGCACCATAATCATGAATACACCGGCCAGCAACCAGATGGATACGGCCCTATTGGAGTTTTTCGAAAGAGGATTATTCATAATGATTGCAAAATTATTGTACTGATACCAGCATTTTGGCTTTGATGATCATTTTATTCTTAAAATTGCAGCACGCATGCTACAATCATTCTTCCAAAACCAGTTTATAGAGGCCGGTTGCGATGAGGCGGGCCGTGGATGTCTGGCGGGGCCGGTCTTCGCGGCAGCCGTAATCCTGCCACGGGATTTTTTTCATCCACTGCTGAATGATTCCAAGCAGGTAGCCGAAAAACAAAGAGAGGAACTCAGAATCTTCATAGAACAATACGCAATAGCTTTTTCAGTTGCATTGGTTGACCATGAAGAGATCGACCGAATCAATATTCTCCAGGCCTCTTTCAAAGCCATGCACCTGGCTATTGAAAAACTCAGGAAATTGCCCCAATTATTATTGATAGATGGTAACAGGTTCAATCCCTATTCCAATATCCCGCATGAGTGTATAATCCAGGGCGACGAACAATTTGCTTCCATCGCGGCCGCCAGCATCCTGGCCAAGACTTACAGGGATGCCTATATGCTGAAACTCCACAACGAATTTCCCCAATATGCCTGGAATCATAATAAGGGCTATGCAACCCTGCAACACCGCAAAGCCATTCAGCACCACGGGCTAAGTCCATATCACAGAAGAAGTTTTCAATGCCTCCCAGACCAACTATCTCTTTTTTGAAAAAATTGATAGTTCCTGCTTAAACCCTGCTCCAATTCTCCAGTCTCTTATAGCATTGAAAGTATTGTTCACCTTATTTTAAGAACCATGAAAACTAAATTATTACTGACTACTATCTTGCTGGTGGCCTTTGGCCTTTCATCTGTGAGCGCGCAGGTGAGGCAGCGAGAACATAATCAAAGAGAAAGAATTGCTCATGGCAAAAGAAGCGGTGAATTAACCCCGCGTGAAACCCGGCGCCTGGCTTACGAACAAAGGGATATCCGTCATGATATCCATCACTCGAAGGCAAACGACGGACATATTGGTCCCAGGGAAAGGGCGCATATCAGGCGAGATGAAAACCGCGCCAGCCGGGACATTTATAGAGCAAAACACAATGCCCGCAAGAGTTTTTAAGATTTGATAATTTGGGGTTTTTCAGCGAAGCATCTCCGCATCAATTTTGCGTGAGATGCTTTTTTGTTGTCTGAACCGGAATGCCTGCAATGGTAAATGTGCAGAAATTCTTTCAGGCCGGCGTTCCGGCGGGATCACTTAACCCAGAACCATACCCGCAAAAGAGAACTCATAGCTCTTAATAATGCTCAATTCCTATCTGGTCAACTTCTCCCAGTCCCAGCCTTATCAATGTGGGCTCAGGGCCTGTACAATCCACAACTGTCGAAGGCACCATACCACCAATTCCTCCATCCACAATAATATCAGCCAGATCTTTGAATTTTTCATAAATGGTTTCCGGATCGGTGTATTCTTCCACCATTTCGCCTGGCAAGGTGGTACTCAGAATAGGATGGCCAAGCTCTTTCACAATGGTGCGCGCAATGAGATTATCCGGAACCCGAATGCCCACCGTATTCTTTTTGCTCTTTAAGATTTTCGGCACCTCCTTGCCGGCTGGTAAAATGAAAGTATAAGGACCGGGAAGACATGCCTTCAGGATCCGGTATAATGGAGTGGAAATACTCTTTGTGTATTGGCTGAGGTCGCTGAGGTCGTAACAGATGAATGAGAAATTGATTTTCTTGGGATCAACCTGTTTGATCCTGCAAATCCTTTGTATGGCCTTTTGCTGGAATATATCACAACCCAAACCATAGATGGTATCTGTGGGATATATGATTATACCACCGCTTTGCAGGCACTGAATAATATTGTGAATATGCCTTGGCTGTGGATTTTCCGGATGGATGTGCAACAACATAGGCTTGTTTTTATACGAAAATTACAAAGATACTGTCAGCAAGGGCTCAAATCTTTATCCCAATTCACCAACGATTGTCGTATGTTTAATTGCTATATATTATTTTTGCGTGAGCTAATTTTTAAGAAAATGGAGCTGAGACAGGTAGAAAGAATAGAAAAAATTACAGGCAAAGATTTTAAGGAGAAGTTCTATTATCCCATGAAGCCGGTAGTGATCACCGGAATCTCAAGGGAATGGCCTGCCTTTCAGAAATGGACCTGGGACTATTTCAAGGAGATCGTGGGCCATAAAGAGGTTGGCATTTACAATAACATAAAAAGCGATGCCTATACTCCCATCAATAAGGCCGACGATTATAAGAGATTTGGGGAATATGTTGACATGATAAGGCAGGGTCCCGCCGGATGGAGGATATTTCTCTTCAACATTTTTGAACACGCTCCCCAGCTCACACAGGATTTTACCTGGCCTGAATTTCTGATGAAAGGCTTCGTAAAGCGCTATCCAATGCTTTTTGTGGGAGGCGCCACTTCCATCACGCACATGCACTTCGACATTGATATGTCGCATATTCTCCACACGCAATTTACAGGACGCAAGAAAGTATTATTATTCCCATTTGAAGAACAACATAAATTATACCGCAAGCCTTACGAAGTGCTGAGCCTTGCCGATTTCTCCAATTATTACAAGAATAATGGCAAGCCCGATTATGATGCATTTCCCGCTTTGAAGCTTGCCAGAGGATTTGAAACAACCCTGGAGCATGGTGATACGCTGTTCATGCCTGCCGGCTACTGGCATCACATGGAATATATCGACAGTGGTTTTGCCATGAGTCTGAGGGCCCTCCAGGCGAATATGAGTGGCAAGCTGCAGGGTGCCTGGAACCTTTTTGGCATGCGCCATATTGATACCCTGATGAAGAAAACCGCTCCTAAATGGTGGTTCGACTACAAAAAAGAGAAAGTGATAAGGGCAGCTCAAAAGGAACTGGAAGTGGCAGGACTGCAATGAGTTAGCCTAAGCGAGACCGTAGGTTCAATCTGGAACCACCGCCCTTTCTGCCGGCTGCTACTTAATTTCCTCAAAAGTTTTTGAAATATTAAAACCAGTTACTACTTTAGCAGAACCTTCTCAGTTAGCCAGAATCCAATCATTCTATCAGGCTCCGGCGCAAAAATCATCCAATCTCCCTTATTAATTATCATCCAATTGCCCTTACGCAGAACCATGTCCTTTTCCATTAATGCAAACATTCTTTCTTATTCACAATTATACTTATGCTAAATAAAACTCTTTAGAGGTGCTGAATTCTCCCGAAACCTTTTCAAACCGCATTCATCCTTTGGTTTTGCTGAAAGCATTTTTGTGTTGAGTTGAAATGATGGAAAGAAGAACTCTTTCTTTTTGTGGTTTCAGAGGTAAGCACAGGCCGGCGATTTCAATCGCTGGCTTTACTTTTTTTAGGAGTACTTTCTCACCCCTGAATAAAAAAATGAAGGATCTTGAAGAAAGATTGAGTTTCCTTAATGAATGGAAATAGGGAACCTTAGGCGATGGTCCAGGTTTCATTTCCCCTCAATAATTTATTGAGGTCGCCTTTCCCTTTCTGCTCGATTGCTTCCCCAATTTGCATGGCCATCTCGTCTTCATAACAAGATCTGAATGATTCATAAAAAACTCCAAATGGCCTGGGCAAATGTTCAGCCTCGCGGGGATTGTCAAACATGCGCGACAATATACTTGCTTTATGAAAATCATTTTCGTCATGCACCCACAGGTCATCGGCGCTGAACTCTTTTCCAAACTCTACTGCAACGGGCTTAAATCCGTCCAGGCGCAGACCCTTATTCTTTTGTGCTCCGAAAATAAGGGGTTTACCATGCTCCAGGAATACCGTCTCATCCTGTTTGGAAGATTTTTCAGTGAATATCTCAAAGGCCCCATCGTTAAATATGTTGCAGTTCTGGTAAATTTCCAGGAATGAAGCTCCCTTATGGGCATGGCTCCTGATCAGCATTTCCTGCAGATGTTTAGGATCCCTGTCCATGCTCCTCGCAACAAAAGTGGCATCGGCTCCAAGAGCCAGGGCAGCCGGATTAAATGGGTGATCAATACTTCCAAATGGCGTGGATTTGGTAACCTTTTTCTCTTCGGATGTGGGAGAATATTGGCCCTTCGTGAGGCCGTAAATCTGGTTATTAAACAGCATGATATTTACGTCAAAATTCCGGCGCAGAAGGTGTATGGTATGGTTGCCCCCGATGCTCAGTCCGTCTCCATCGCCCGTAACGATCCACACACTCAATTCGGGCCTGGTGGCCTTGAGCCCAGATGCGATTGCGGTGGCGCGCCCATGAATAGAATGCATTCC
Organism: uncultured Bacteroidota bacterium; assembly: GCA_937902875.1. GTDB lineage: Bacteria > Bacteroidota > Bacteroidia > Chitinophagales > Chitinophagaceae > PSRI01. The sequence continues at coordinate 6,123 of CALFNL010000310.1, forward strand.
ATAGGTATTCATGTAGTATGGAAAACGACTGCTGCAGCCTATGCCCGAAATGATGACTATATTTTCCCTGGGTATGCCAAGGGTAGGCATCACTTTCTGCACCTGTGCCAAAATGGAATAATCTCCGCAACCTGGGCACCAGCGCACTTCCTGGTCTGTGGCAAAATCTTTAGCTGTCAGCGGTAGCGGATTTACAGTAGTATTGCTCATTTTTATTTACAATTAAAACTAAAGTAATATTGGATTGGCCTTGCACATTAAAGCGCTATTGCCAGTTTGATATAAACACGAAGTTCAGCAATAATTAGCAATTTTTCGCAATTGGCCCGCAATGGCCGCTATACCACCACCCTGCCAAAAGGCATCAACGCTAATTCCATCAGCTTCAGGTGCTGACGTGCAAATGGAATTCCAATAATGGTAATGAATAAAATGGCCGCGAATATGAGATGTATGAAGGCCGTGTAAAGGCCCCCGAATAGAAGCCAGATAATATTACAGAATAGGGAAAGGCAACCCATGCCTCCTTTGGCAGGCAATACCTGTTTGCCAAATGGCCAGAGCATCAATGTGGCCATCTTGAAGCACTGTATGCCCCAGGGAATCCCGATTATTGTGATGCATAACACAAAACCTCCCATTATATAGCCGAGAGCCGCCAGCAGACCTCCGAATATGAGCCATATGAGATTACCAAATAGATTCATCTGCATAAAATTTTGAATTAATACTTCGCACTTTGAAGAATCCAAAAGTCCGGATTACAATCAGTTCAAAGCATGCTCCTTTGTCAGGCTTCTGTAAGCGAGAATTGTACTCAACAGAAAAAGGAATGCTCCCGCGGCAAAGGGAGCTCCCGGAAATTGAACCGGGGCTTTGGTGCTTGTGAAATAAGCAAAGAGATTCGTCATGATTGGCGGTCCTATTATGGACGTAGCGCTCATGAGGCTGGTCAGGGCTCCCTGAAGCTCTCCCTGTTCGTTGGCGGGAACATGGTTAGAAATGATGCCCTGCAAAGCCGGGCCCGCAATCCCACCCAGGCAATAGACTACCGTGAACGCAAACATCATCCAACCCTGCGACGCAAATGCAAATAATAGCATTCCAATACTATATAGCAGGAGACCCATATACAGACTTTTTTCCTGGCCAAACCTGGGTATCGCAATCCTTATCAGGCCGCCCTGCACAATCGCTATCATCAATCCCACAAAAGCCAGTGAATAGCCTACCCAGGCCTCATTCCAGTGAAATTTTTCCATGTTATAATAGGTCCAGGTACTCTGCACCGCGTGTACGCCAATGTACACAAGTGTCAATGAAACAACCAGGCCAGCAACAGCCGGATATTTCTTCAGCTGGGCCAGAGATCCGACCGGGCTGGCCCTGCTCCATTCGAAGGGCCTGCGGCGCTCTTTGGGAAGAGACTCGGGAAGCACGAAATAACCATATAACCAGTTCAGGAGGGTAAGCGCTGCGGCGGCCCTGAATGGGAGTCTGGGTCCGAATTGCCCAAGCCATCCGCCGAGCGCAGGTCCTATTATGAAGCCAAGTCCGAATGCGGCCCCGATCATACCAAAATTCTGCGCTCTTTTTTCAGGGGGACTAACATCGGCAATATAAGCGGAGGCCGTGGTGAAACTGGCGCCCGTTATGCCCGCTATAAACCGGCCCACAAAGAGCCATCCTATGCTCGGCGCAAATGAAAGAAAGAGATAATCCACTCCAAATCCAAATAGGGAAAAGAGCAGGACCGGCCTCCTGCCATATCGGTCACTCAGGTTCCCCAATACAGGAGCAAACAGGAACTGCATGAAAGCATAGGCAAATAATAGCCAGCCGCCATAGCGGGCAGCCTCGCTGATATCACCATGAATCAAATCCTCGATAAGTTTGGGTAGTACAGGAATGATGATGCCGAATCCAATAACATCAATAAGAACTGTTATCAGTATAAAACCCATTGCCGCGTTTCGCCTGGAAGTCATCTTTGCTAAGGATATTCTTGCAAAATAATGGGAAAAATATCATCCTTCAACCTTTCTTGCCCAGCGAATCCATTTCATTTCTAAAAATTCATGAATCTCTATTTCAGTTTGAGGGTTTCGCAACCAGGCCTTTGAGCCAGGTATAGGAAATAAAAAAAGAGCCCATATAAATGAGCTCCTTTCAGTTCAGTTTTCGTTACCCGATTAGTAACGGCTATTGCTACGTGAAAAAGAACGATTGTTGTTGTTACGTTCTTCCCTGGGCTTAGCTACTGTTACAGAAATGGTTCTACCTTCAACCACACCACCATCCAGTTCGGCGATGGCCTTTTGCGCCTGTGTATCGTCAGGCATTTCTACAAAACCGAATCCACGGCTCTTGCCGCTGAATTTGTCGGTAATCACTTTGGCAGAACTAACTTCTCCGTATTCTGCAAAAAATTCTTTTAAGTCTTCGTCACCGACGTTGAAACTTAAATTGGAAACATAAATGTTCATACTTCTTTTTGTTAAAAAATTAATAATAACAATCTGAGAAAAGGCAGGGAGTAAAGAAGACTGACTATTAGCAGAAAATGCGTAGCAGAAACTATCATTCACTTACTGATGCTGCACAACTCAAACTTGCGCCGCAAAGGTAAGAAAAATCAAGATAGCTTCCGAATTTATTTGTCTTATCATTTGTTAAAGGCCATTCCGGCGCTCAACACAGTAGGCAATGGGCGGACGATTGAAATTGGGATTGAGCCTTGCGGCCGAATACCCTTATCCGGAAAATAGTCAGATATCGCAATGGAGCCTGGAAAGGGGTTAATTTTGCTTGTCCATTGATCAATATGACTCCTCTGCTCATATATTGTTATGATGCCTATTGCGGCTGGTGCTATGGCTTCAGCCCCGTGATGCGGAAAATTGCCGATGAGTATCAAAATCACATTTCCATAGAGGTTTTGTCTGGTGGTATGATCATAACAGATCACCCCCGCCACATCGGTGCCACTGCCGGCTATATTCGGGAGGCATATAAATCCGTTGAAGAGTTTACCGGCGTCAGCTTCGGCGAAGCATATCTTTGGCACATCTATCATCCAGAAGAAAGCGATTGGTTTCCCAGTTCAGAAAAGCCGGCCATTGCCTTATGCATATTCAAAGAATTCTATCCCGATCTATCGGTTTATTTCGCTTCAGATCTTCAATATGCCCTTCATTTCGAAGGAAGAGACCTTTGTGACGATGAATCATATCGTCACCTGCTTGAAAAATATAATATCCCCCGGGAAATATTTTATAGCCGGCTTCATGATGATTCTTATAAAGAAAAAGCCTATCATGAATTTGATTTGTGCCGCCAATTGCAGGTCACGGGTTTTCCCACGGTTCTGATGCAAATAACCGAATCGAAATTCTATATGCTCACTATAGGATATTCAGATTTTGGCATGATGAAAAAAAGAATAGATTCCGTGCTGAGCGAAGTAAACGCCTTATGAACTCACGCATAGGAGGGATCCTCAATTTCTGAGGCCGGAAGAAATAGAGCATTCAAAAACAAAGAAAAAAATGCGGGAATTGACCCCTGATACTCCATTCATCAATAAAATGGAGCGATCCTGCAAAAGATCATTAACTTTTTCGCTACAAATTTGAATGATCTTATCTTCCATAAACTATAAGCAGGTTTTCCCAATTTCAATTGAATGTTACATGAAAAAATTAATATTGATCCAGGTATATGCCTTGCTGGCCTCTTCCTCTATGGCCCAAAAACAATCCATGGATTTTGAAAAATATGAACCCAATTCAACCCTGGTAGTTCCTGAACACAAACTTACCAAAGCTAAATTCCCCTTCATTGACGTGCATAACCACCAATGGGACATGGGAACCAGGGATCTCTCAACACTCACCCGAGACATGGATAATATGAATATGGCGGTGATGGTGAACCTCAGCGGCAGTAATGGTAGCCGCCTAAAGCAAATGTTGGATAATGTGAAGGAACACTTTCCCAAGAGATTCATTGTATTCGCCAATATTGATTTCAACGGAGTGGGGCAAACTGGTTGGGCAGAGAAGGCAGTCAAGCAACTTGAAACAGACGTGAAGAACGGAGCGAACGGACTGAAAATTTTCAAAAACCTGGGCTTTTCGGTAAAAGACAAAGATGGAAAACGGGTTGCGGTTGATGATCCGAGGCTGGATCCGATCTGGGAAAAATGCGGAGAATTGAAAATACCCGTACTCATTCACACTGCCGACCCCGAGCCTTTTTGGGAGTCACTCGATGAACACAATGAACGGTGGCTGGAATTGGTGGTTCATCCCGAAAGGAAGCGGGGTCCCGAAAATCCTGAACCCTGGGAACAATTAATTGAAGAGCAGCATCGGATGTTCAAAAAACATCCGCGAACGATATTTATCGCCGCCCATTTTGGATGGTACCCTAATAATCTTGAAAAGTTAGGGTCGCTCCTGAACGATATGCCCAATGTGAATGCGGAATTTGGGGCGGTGATTGCCGAATTGGGAAGGCAGCCCGTGACGGCACTGAAATTCTTTGAAAAATATCAGGACCGCATCATGTTTGGAAAAGACAGTTGGGTTCCCGAAGAATATACCACCTATTTCAGGGTGCTGGAAACAACGGATGAGTACTTCCCTTATCATAAGAAATACCATGCTTTCTGGCGGATGTATGGCATGGGACTGCCTGATAATATCCTCAAAAAAGTGTATTATAAAAACGCACTGCGTATTATCCCGAATATCGACAAGAGCCTCTTCCCTGACTGATTCTTAGGCTAAGGGGTCACATTGGTTCCATCCGGCAGATTCTGCTTTTATCAATTTCAGTGCCCGCCCTATTGACTGGCAGCGAAACCTGTTGTAACTTTTCAAAAATCACATTTATGAAAAAGTTAATCGGACTGCTAACGCTAGTGACTCTTTGTACATCTTCCATATGCGGTAGTGCCCAAGACGATGCCGCGGCACAAAAAGCGTTTATGGACTTTATGACGCCGGGCGATTTTCATAAAATGCTTGCAAAGGCCGATGGAGAATGGAAATTTGACATCACCATTTGGATGACACCCGGAGCGCCTCCTGTAAAAAGTTCAGGAACTTCTGTAAATAAAATGATTCTGGGTGGAAGATACCAGGAGTCCAGGGAAAGCGGAAGTTTTCAGGGAATGCCCTTTGAAGGGATCAATACACTGGGCTATGACAATGCCAGAAAAGTTTTTGTGAGTTCATGGATTGACAATATGGGAACAGGTATCATTTATCTCGAAGGCAAATGGGATCCCGAAAACAAATCAATCAATTTTATGGGTAAAGAAACTGATCCCATTACCGGAACAGAAAGAATGGTGAAGGAAAAAGTGAAGTGGATTGATGACAATAACCAACTCATGGAAATGTTTACGGTTCAGGACGGAAAGGATGTCAAGACCATGGAAATAAAACTTACCCGAAAATAGGCTGCTGATATAAATCTATTCGTTAGGTGTGGTCATTCATTACATACTTTAGAAAAATGGGCCGGCAGCCTATAAATAGGATTTAGACCTGCCGGCTCCACAATAATCATATTGCTTCTATTAGCGCCATAGCCCGATAATTGCGCCCATCAATCCGAGCGCCACCAGGCTATAGCCCCCATTGATGAGAATGAGCCGCAAACTTTTGTGCTCAAAGAGTCCGTGTATTGCCACGAATCCAAATACCCAGATGCCGGCAAGCAGGCCCGCAATAGTTCCAAAGCTGATATCAATTTTGGGACCGCAGCCTTCCTTGGGATCTACCAGGAACATGGCAAGGTTGGCAGCCATGATAAGCGAAATAATAAAGGCCAATCCAAAAATTTTACCCTTGTTCCCTTTCTTAATCTCTTCCAGGCTGAGCTTGTTTTCCTTCATCCATGCATTGCCAAATAAGCCGGGGGAATACCATATACCTCCCAATACAAATGCCGAAATGCCGGCCACCAATACAGCCAGCCAATTGATAGAACTCATGTCCATAAAAGGTTGATTTAAGAGTGATGAATCTGGTTAAATGAAGAAATCGACTGGATTTCAATGATGCCACTATTTTTCCGCCACTATGAAACTATTTCATTAATTTTTACAAGCAAACAAAATTGGAACCAGGGTGGAAAAGGAAGCGATGAACCAGCTAATTATTCCGACCAAAGAGCCGGCCTCAAAACAAAAGCTTAACGACACTGGCTTCCGTGTCATACTCATTCCTTTTTTGGGGATCGCGATACCCCTGCTCACCGGCCTCACAAGCCAAAGTGCTCTCTCCCATTGGCTGTTCAAATTGAGCTATCTGTACACGATCATGATAGCGTTTGTGGTTTGGGAAGGGAACCGCTACCTCCTGTTCACACTTCGCAGTTATTTCAATTGGTTCCAAAAGCCCATTCGCAAGATCCTGACCTTATTCCTTGCAGTATCATTTTATACCATTCCAATCAGCATCCTCCTGCTGGTGGGGTGGTACCACATCTTCGCAAACTCGCAGGTTGATTGGGAAATTGTACTCACCACTACCCTGGTCATCATGATCTGTGTAATCTTCATCGTTCACGTTTACGAAACAGTGTTCCTGGTAAAGGAATCAGAGAATGAAATGCTCAGGAATGCGCAACTGGCCAAGGCCAAGCTGGAATCAGAACTGGAAGCGTTGAAAAATCAAATCGATCCTCATTTTGTGTTCAACTCACTGAATACACTTTCTCACCTCATAGAAGAAAAACCCGGCAAAGCCAGGCAATTCAATGATAGTCTCGCCGATGTATACAGATATATCCTTCAAAACAAGAAGCGGGACCTGGTGTTGCTGCGCGAGGAAACGATCTTCATCAAACACTTTTTTTCCTTATTGAAAATCCGTTATGAAGACGCAGTGCAGGTAAATTTGAATATCCCTGAATCCATGACGGATCAATACCTGCTTCCACCCATTTCTCTTCAGGCCCTGATTGAAAATGCCATCAAGCACAATGAATTCTCCGACGGATTCCCTCTGATTATCGACGTAAGGGTTGACCACGGGGAAGTAATTGTTTCCAATAAATTGAGGAAAAAGTTACTTCACAGATCTTCTTCAAAAACCGGTCTGCAAAATTTGAACGAACGCTATAAATTGACAACGGGCTCTGCAATCAGGGTGTTTGAAACAGAGTCGGCATTCATCGTGGGTCTGCCCCTTCTCAAGATGGAATGAAAGAAGGCAACATCGGCATTCATGGGAAATCTGCAAATTTCAGAAAATGAAGGCAATCATAATTGAAGATGAAAAGCCGGCTGCAGGAAAATTGTTGAAGGCTTTACAGAAATGCACCGAACCTGTTGAAGTAACGGCCGTGCTTCGAAGCGCCGGGGAGGCCATTTCCTGGATCCGGCAAAACGGTTTGCCGGAATTGATATTCATGGATATTGAATTGAGCGATGGACCCTCATTCAAGATATTTGAAGAGATCCAAATAGAATGTCCCGTAATTTTCACCACGGCTTATGATGAATACTGGCAGGCCGCTTTTGAGCATAACAGTATAGATTACCTGCTCAAGCCCATACGTCAGGACAAGCTGGAACTGGCCCTGAAGAAATACAATCGTCTTAAGCAACATTTTATGGCCAATTATCAGAATCTGGCAAACTGGCAACAACAAATACCAGCGAATGGGTACAAGAAGCGATTCCTGGTGAAAAGAGGCGCCGAATTTGTGAGCGTAAAGACCGATGAAATTGCTTATTTCTATGCGGCGCATAAATTGGTTTGCATGGTTCACAAGAAAACGACAAAATTCGTACTTGACCAGTCTCTGGCGGATATTGAGAAGCAGGTTGACCCCCGTGAGTTTTTCAGGGTGAACAGAAAATACCTGGTGAATGTGGCGGCTATAAAAAAGATCAGGTCATTTCCAAAGAGTAAATTGCAGTTGGAAATTGAGCCCGCCATACAGGAAGAAATCATCATCAGCCAGGAAAACGTAGCTTCATTTAAGGAATGGATGGGGCAATAAAAAGCCCCGCTTTCGGCGGGGCACTCTCGCTCATGCTCTATTACTGATTATTTCCACCTCCGCCACCACCACGTTGGGGCCGCATTGCAGGTTCAATTTCATCCTTCCACTTTTTGTACTGCGCATCATTGAAGATCTTCTTGAGTTGATCGTCCCTGTCATTTCTGATCTTTTCAAATTCAGTTCTGTCTGGCCTGGTACCGGGTTGCATTCCCTGGCGCAACTTTTGAATGGACCGGTAATAATTAGTAAAGGCGCTGTCGGTCTTTACAGTCTGGTCATTATCCAACTTCAAATCTCCCAGTTTGTCCATTACCATCTTTACCCTTTCTTCCACTGACCTTTGCTGAAAGCCGCCGCCTTGTGCTTTCACGGCTCCCATTCCAGCAAACAGGGCCAAAATAAAAAACGCAATTCTGGATTTCATCGGTTAATTTTTTTTCATTTAATAATAATAGTTCACCAATATTTGACGTCAGAACCGGGAAAACCCTTCGTCAGCATACTTAATTTCTCAATTAGGCAACCTGGCACTGTCTCTTTGTGATGAAGATACATTCCTCCTGGAAGGCCCCATCATCCGGCCAAGAAATCTCTGCACCAATGAATCATACCTGGCCTGTTGGTCTGTAGTGCATAAATTTCTGATTGCCTTGAAGTGCTGGAGCACTTCCCTGTCAATGGCCTGCTGCTTTTCGCCGATGGCTGCGAGAGATGAATTCATGACCGAATCGCCGGCGATTTGGTCATTGATCAATTTATAAAAACGTCTCTTGGAAGCCCTCAAACTGTCGAATAGAGGCCTCATTTTATTCCGGTGATCCCGGCGCAATTGGTCGAATTGCTTCATCTGATCCGGGCCGAACCCAATATCTTTCTGCAGGAATCCCGAGAGGCCATTAGCCGAACGTTCCCCTCTCAAACTGCGGCGCGGAGCTTCGCGCATCCATACACAAAATACCAACAAAGCAATATTTGCCAGTAACAAAATGGCAGCGATCAACAAAAGGGTCCTGGTCTTTGACTTGCTACTCATCATTGTTCAGGGTTTTCAAAATCATAGAGGCTGCTTGTATTCACGTAATAGTAATCCGCATAAGACTGCTCCACAATATCGGTTTTAGCATTTCTCTCCACCTCATGGTATGCGGCGAGCATATTCAGAAAAATGATCAACGCCACTGTGACCATGGCTACTGAAGGCCTGGTGATAAAAACAACAAGCCTTTCCCAGCCCGACTCATTCTTTATTTGCATCTTCGACATCAGGCGTGTAAAAAAGAATGGAGCCGGTTTGGCCCTCTGAATCCCCTCCAGGCTATTCAGAGTGGCTATTATTCTGCTTTCGGGATCTTGTGCTCTTTTCATATCAATGTATTTGACGTGAAAAATTGAAATTTCCTGTTCCATCAGGGCTCGTGCCTGTAATATTCTTCCAGAATCTTCCTAAGATTGGCCCTGGCCCTGTGTACCAATGATTCAACTGCCGCCACGCTGGTATTCATGATCTCACTGATCTCCTGGTGACTCAGGCCTTCAACTTTGTGCAGGGTAAACGCTATTTTTTGGTTTTCAGGCAAGCTCGCTATCGCCCGGAATAGCACCTTCCCTGATTCCTTGTTATCCAATGCGATTCCAGGGTGAAAAAAATCTGGCGGTTCCTTAATGATCTGCTCGTCACTGCCAAACAAACTCTTCATGAAAGCAAACCTTTTCCTTGTCTTTTTCTTTCTTAGCAGATCCAGGCCCTTGCTTACTGTTATCCGATACAACCAGGTAGAAAACTTTGATTGCTCTTTAAATTGGTGAATGGATTCATACACCTGGATAAATACTTCCTGAGCCAGGTCCTCGGCATCCTGCTCATTCTGAACTATCGCAATAGCGGTATTGTAGACCAGATCCTGCCACTTGTCTACTATTTCCTTAAAAGCAGCTTCATCTCCCTGCTTAAGTTTTTCAACTAAATTCCTTTCGTTCAAGTAAATTCGATTAGTACAGCATACGGAACATATATTACAAAACTAATCGCAAACAAATTGATTCTATTTTTTCAACCCCTGGCAATTAAGGCCTGGCAGGCTTGGTGCTGAACCATATTTTCACAGCCTGGGTCTGGAGGTTTTGGCTATCATTACCCGCTCTCGAATCATTGCCATGCATCCCCATTCCGCCGCGTCCTCCGTGCATTCCCCTGCCCATCCCATATGTCCGCCTGTTTTCATGTCCGCCTCCAGTTCCTCTTTTCATGTGGGTTCTATCAATCACCAATCCTATAGTCAATAATTTGATTGCAGTCAATCCTCTTGCATCTATGGCGTCAATGGGAATTGCCACCCGGTAATTGAACCTGCCCAGTGAGTCGCTGCTAAACTGCGTTTCAAATCCATTCTCAGAACCGTTTGCATTGAGAAATTTCACATCATTTCCGCTCACCCATATTGCAAGCGGGGATAATTTTTCCTTCGCCGGCCTTGGGTATCCGTTGGGATTGTTCACAGACTTTATTCCTCCCACGCCAACAGCCTTTTCGAACCCCGGGGGAAGAGGGAATTTTAGATAATTCGTTTTATCTTCTTTCTTTCCGTTACTCACATATAGCGTGACTCCGTTTTTCAACATTTCGCTCCCCGTTTCCCGATTGAAAGTGGAGACATTAAAAAAGAGGCGGGCCTTATCATTAGAAACTGTGTATCGGATGTCTGATTCGCTGTCATATCCTGAAACCTGTAAATCTTTGTTATCGACAGGGCGGACTTCCCAATAAGATTGGGCCACAGGCAATCTGGTACAGCTTAGAAACGATATGATCAAAGTCAGCATCACCGAACACCGGAAAGAATTAGTCAAATTCATTTTTTTACAAAATTTTTGAGTTTATAGGTAAAGGTCAGCATAAAATATTGCCTCAACACGGTATTTTGAACATCTTCCACATAGGTGTCAGTGGCATTGCGGGTGATGCTCCTGTTTTGTTTCAGCAGGTCAAATATCGTCAGCCTCAGGTCGCCTTTCTGATCTTTCAAAAATTTCTTACCCGCGCTGATATTCCAAAGCCAATAATTCTGATTGAATCCGTCGGTTAGTCCTTTATAATACTGATTGGTGAGGCTATTCTGGAAAAGCCAACCTTTTTTGGTAAGAAGATTGATCACCATTCCCGTCGATTGCATGAAATAATTGTCATTCAATTGGGGCTGAATGCTGTTTTTCACCACGTTGAAATTGCCCGAATAAGACAATGTAAAGTCAACATACTCACTTATATTGCTCGCCAGCACTGCCCCTCCGCTATAGGTATAGCTATTGGAAACATTCGCGGTGTTGTTGATTATACCAGGAGATTTGACATAGGAAAATCCCGCGTTCCAATTCAGGTTTGACTTGATGAATTTTAAAGGCATGCCAAAAGTGAAAAAACTGCGCAGATTCAAGTAACCATTGAGATTCACCGGTTTTGCCAATTGAGATCCTTTGTATAGCGTAATAGTTGGTGTTAGTACGGAATCGCTCTGAGCTATATATGTGGCATTCCCCACATAGTCATGAGTGGTTTGCATGAATACATTCGCGAAAAAACTGGTGCTCTTCAGCGTGTTTGTATAGCTGTAGCGCGTTGACACGAGGTGGGTGTATTGTTGCTGCAGATCGGGATTACCCGTGCTGAGCAGGAGTGGATTTGTATTGTTGATCACGTTTTGCAATTGCGAAATCGAGGGAGGCGAGGTAGATGCGCGATAAAACAATCGCAAATTACTCTTGGCCGACAATTTCAGCCTCAGCATGGCATTGGGCAGGATATTGCTAAAGCTCTTATTGATACTGGTGGGGAATGGAAAAACACCTTCACTGGCAAGCGAAGCATACTGGTACGACAGCCCTGCCGAAAACATTTTGTCTCTGTTACCATGGCGGAAACTCACTCCCCCAACCTGCCGGTTGTATTGGTTATCGAATTTGTTTGACAGGCTGCTGTCAAACAATGAATACTTTGCATCTCCAAAATCATAATGAAAAGTTTCCTGGTCGGCCTTGCTTCCCGAAAAGGATGGATTATAGTTGAGTTGCAACTGGCTTTGCTTACCTACTGGTTCAGTATAGACGACATTTGCAGAGACCTGATATCCATTGTTAAATTGATCCGTGAATTGCTTCAGTGTATCATCCAAACCAGTACCTACCTTATAATATTGATTGATGGCTTCCAAATAATTTGTTCCGTCTTTGCGGTTGAGGCCGGTATTCAGGCCAAAAGAGATGGTTCTGCCCCGCTTATGGAAAGAATGCCGGTATAAAATATTATTGTTGAGACTATATCCTGAAGTGGAAGCCGTATTCTGATTGATCGACTGGCTGATGAGATCCGATGGATTGTAAGAATTGGCCCCGATTGTATTGTCTATGGAATTATTGTTCTGGAAACTAAGCGTGGGTGTAATAAGAATCGAATTGAATGAATCGATCTTATAGTCAATGCGCATATTGACCCGATGATTATAATTCTTGTTTTGTGAAAGGCTGGTCTCTTTATAAAATTGACTGCTGTCTCCCGTCAGGAAATATTGGCGGTTCAATAACTGATCATTTGCGGTATTGCTATTATTGTAGAAATAGCTTCCGGTAAATGTAAGTTTCTTGGCCCATATATCCGAAAAGTTTATGCCAAATGAATTAGTCTTGCTAATGCCATCCTGGTTCCCCACCAAAAAATTATTACTGCTTCCAAAATTTCCCTGAGGGCCTCCACCACCTCCTCCGCGATTGCCTCCACCACCGCGATATCCCCTGCCGCCGCCCCGGTTTTGACTGCTGGTCACGCCTAAAAGATCCTGGGTGGAAAAATTCTGCTGATTGATATTATTAGTTAAACCAACCAATGAAATACGTCTGTCTCCCTTAAAAAAGCTCACATTACCACCCGCGGAATAGCGATCATCTGTGCCATAGCCCGCGTAAATCCTTCCGAATTGTCCGTTTCGCATATCCGCATGCGTTATAATGTTGATAGCCTTCGTGGTATTGCCATCATCAAATCCCGTGAATTGAGCCTGGTCGCTCAGTCGGTCGAACACCTGGATTTTGTCAACAATCTCCGCGGGCAGGTTACGCAGAGCCGCGGTGGCATCATCTCCAAAAAATTCCCGGCCGTCAATCGTAATTTTCTGCACAGATTCTCCATGCGCCGTCACGGCGCCTTTATTGTCAACTGTTATCCCCGGCATTTTCTTAACCAGGTCCTCCACATTGGCATCCGGGTTCACTTTAAACTGGCTGGCATTGTATTGAATCGTATCTCCTTTTTGCGTGGTTGGAGGAATGGTAGTCCGGATAATCACATCTTTCAGAACGGTAGCATCCTTCCACAAATAAATTGTTCCCATATCTGCGTTGCCAGCATTCAACACAATGGTCTTTGTCAATTGGCCATATCCTACAAAACTAATTTGCACTCTATAACTCATAGCACGCAAATCCGGAATTTCAAAACTTCCATCCCGCCTGGTTACGGTACTGCGTTTTACCGTAGTATCATCTATAGCCGATACTCTTATGGTAGCCGAAGCAAGGGGAGATTCGTCTGCCTTATCCAGCAATTTGCCTTTTAGCACAATTCCCTGGCACCAGGATTGATAACCGGTGATAACAGAAAAAACAAAGAGTAAAATTAATTTCATCATATAACAATCATTCTTCAGGTTTTAGACGAAGAATGGCCTGTAAACCTGCGGAAGATCGAAAGTAAGAGCGGGATTTAACAATAATTAACCATGAGAAAAAGTTGTTTTAAAGTGACAGTATTATTAGAAGGCGCATTTCTCGTTTAACCGTCGCGGCCGCGAGTCAAATTTTTTCAAATTCCATTGCCCGATTTACCGTTAGGAATTTTATTCCCAGATCCATTTTTCAGAATTGGGTTTGATCCTTTTTCCATCGGTGAAGCTGTTGTCAGTATAGCCAAGGTATATCAGACCCATCACAATATCGCGGTCATCCAGCTCAAGATATTGCTTCATTGCCTGATGATGGGTGATGCCACCCGTGCTCCAGAAGCTGGCTACTCCATGTGCCGTGGCCGTCAATAAAATAGTTTGAATGGAAGCCGCAACCGCTGCTATCTCTTCCAATTCGGGGATTTTAGGATTGTCTCCACGCTTCATAGCCGCCGCGAGGATATGTGATACTTTGTCTCCGTTATGCAATAATTTTTCGTAGGTAGCCATAGCGAATTTTTCAGCAGGTATTGCTTGCCGGTACATATCGGCATGATCCTGGCAAAATGATTTCACCCTATCGCCGCTGTAAACCCGGTAATACCAGGGCTCAGTCAGTCCATGAGTCGGTGCCCAATCCGCCATCTCAAGAAAATGTTGCACCAAATGGTCGGGGACCTTCTGTCCATTCATCTGCGCTGGTTTCACACTCCGCCTGTGCCTGATCACAGTGTCAACGATATTGGCCGTGCTCATGTATAAATTTTGCGATAAAATTAAGACAACCTGGCCTTACCAGCATATGTAATAGTCAGGGTGAGGATAGGGGCAGGGCAGGCATCTCCTCGAAGCTCCATGAGTGTGGAGGAATTAATAGAAATAGCCATTTATGATTTGGATTTTCCATTTATCTTGCACATTCTATAAACCAGCATACAATATGGAATACAGCAAGATCATATCTGTGACCGGACTGAGCGGCCTTTTTGAATTATTGACGTCCAAAACCGATGGAGCCATTGTGCGATCACTGGAGGATAAGTCTACAAAATTTGTATCCTCCCGCGTCCATAATTTTTCAAACCTGGAAAGTATCGAAGTGTACACAGTCCGTGATAATGTGAACCTGGTGGAAATATTTCACGCCATGGAGCAAAGCCAGGAGCCATTGCCTGATGATAAAGACAGTAACGCCATCAAAAAATATTTCCTGAAGGTTTTTCCGGATCTCGATTTCGACAGGGTTTATGCCAGCGACATGAAAAAAATGGTGAAATGGTTTGCAGAACTCAGGGCCCACCAGGTTACCATTGAATTGCCCCCTCCGCCAGAAGCGGAAGAACCGGAACCGCCAAGGAAAGAAACGGTTGCGGAGCCTTTGGTCATGGATAAGCCCGCTAAAAACCCCAAAAAGATAGCGGAACCCAAGAAGCCAATTAAGGAAGAGAAGGCAGAAAAAAAGGAAAAGAAAGAAGAAAAGAAAGAGGAAAAGAAAGTATCTAAACCCGCGGCAAAAAAAGCGGCAAAAGAACCTCCCAAAAAAGAGGCCGGGAAGGCAGCAAAAAAATCTGCCAAGGCTAAGCCTGACAAACCTGCGGCGAAGAAAAAAACCGGAAAATAATTTCCGCTTTCAACAGAAAAACTTCCAGCTACTAGCCATGGGCCAGTCTTTCCACGCGGAGCCTTTCAATTCATGAGCAAGCTCAAAATTAGATTACAATGGAATATTCAGCAGATATAACCAAATTAGAAAGGCATTACTTACCAAAGGATTTCCAGGTTACCACCTGGGAAATGCTGGAACCCTTTTTTAAGGAATTGGAGCAACGCCCTTTGCAAAGCCATACCGACCTTGAACAATGGATGAAGGATATGAGTGAATTGGAGTCCGTGATAACAGAAGACGCCTGTTGGCGCCAGGTTCGTATGACCTGTGATACGGAGAACAAGGCCCTCGAGGAGGCATTCAACTATTTTTACCTGTCAATTCAGCCCAGGATACAGCCCTACGCTGACCGGCTGAATCGCAAATTGATCGCATCACCGCTCACAGTCAACCTCGATCAAAAGAAATATTTCACCTATCTCCGCTCCGTGAAGAAGAGCATTGACCTCTTTCGCGAAGAAAATATCCCGTTGCAGGCCGAGATAAGCGTATTGCAGCAACAGTACGGAGCCATTGCGGGCAAAATGACGATAGAAGTTAACGGTCAGGAATACACTATGCAACAGGCATCTAAATTCCTGGAAAGCCCGGACCGTGTTTTGCGTGAATCGGTCTATCGTAAAATGAGTGAAAGGCGCATGCGGGATCAAATCACGCTGAACGAACTTTATTCCACGCTCATCCGCTTACGCCACCAGGTAGCCCTCAATGCCGGTTTCGAAAATTACCGTGATTATAAATTTGTGGAATTGGGCAGGTTTGACTACAAAAAAGAGGATTGCTTCAATTTCCATGAAGGCGTTCGCCAGTATGTGCTTCCCCTGGTAAATGAACTCAACGCCCGCAAAAGGAGAAAATTGGGCCTGGACATTTTGAAGCCCTGGGATACGGAAGCCGAGCCCGTTGGAACCATGCCCCTGGAACCCTTCGAAACTGGCGGGGAACTTTTTGAAAAAACTGTCGCCTGCTTCAGTGAACTCAACTCTTTTTTTGCCGCGTGCCTGCTAAAAATGAATGAACTCGGCCACCTTGACCTTGACAGCAGGAAGGGTAAGGCCCCAGGCGGCTATAATATGCCGTTAGCTGAGAGTGGCGCACCCTTTATTTTCATGAATGCGGCGGGTCAGATGCATGACGTTACCACCATGGTGCACGAAGGCGGGCATGCTGTTCATTCCTTCCTCACGCATCACCTGGAATTGCAGGCATTCAAGGAATATCCCATGGAAATTGCCGAAGTAGCAAGCATGTCAATGGAATTGTTTACCATGGATTACTGGAACAGTTTTTTTGACAATCCCAACGATCTCAGGAGAGCGGCGGAACACCAACTGGAAAGAGTCATCAGCATCATGCCCTGGATAGCCGTAATTGATAAATTCCAGCACTGGATTTATGAAAATCCCAGCCATACACTCGAGG
>CALFNL010000311.1 GCA_937902875.1 uncultured Bacteroidota bacterium
AGCATTTCGACTGGGCAACTAGCATAAATGGATCTTATGCTGACAGTGTAATGCCAAAACCCATTTATTCACGTAACCCGAATCTTGTGGTGGAAAGTGATTTTACAGTCAGAGCCAGGTTGTTTGGAAAGCCAAACCGAATACAGCCATATTTACAGGGAGGACTGGGCCTTTCTATATTTTCAAATAATTACGGTGGATACATGCCGTTAGGTGTGGGATTAGAGATCAATGTATTCAATCCTGTTTACATATTGATCAATTCCCAATACCGGATTCCATTAACTACTAGTTCCAATCATCATTTTTTTTACAGTTTCGGTATCGCCGGAAATATCTCCTCAAAAAAGAAGAATCCATCCAGTGCTGCAAAACCAAGCCTCCCATCTAAGACGGCGATTATGGCAGACCGTGATCACGATGGGATAACCGATTCGCTGGATGCCTGTGCGGATATACCGGGACTGGCTATTTTCGATGGTTGCCCGGACAGGGATGGGGACGGAATTCCAGACAATAAGGATCATTGTCCGGATACCCCAGGTGTTATGGAATATTTTGGATGCCCTATCCCTGACAGTGATGGCGACGGTTTTAATGATGAGGAAGATTCCTGTGTTACGGTTCCCGGAGTGGCGGCCTTACACGGATGTCCTATCCCCGATAGGGACAAGGATGGCATTTCCGATGGCGATGACAAATGTCCGGACCTGCCGGGATATGTCGGGAACAATGGCTGCCCCGTAGTGCAAAAAGATATTCATGAATTGGCAGAACTGGCGGCCAAAAACATTTTCTTCGTCACAGGCAGTTATACCATATTACCCAAATCGTTTCCATCGCTTGACGCGATAGTCAGGGTATTGGTTGATGATCCAAATCTCAAACTGAACATTAAAGGGCATACTGACAATGTGGGTTCGATCCAGTCTAATTTAATTTTAAGTGATAATCGGGCTAAAGCGGTTAAGGTTTATTTAATGAGCAAAGGGATTGATGAAGGACGGCTGAATGCAAAAGGATATGGGGAAAGTAATCCGGTCGCTGAAAATAAGACTGCTCACGGGAGGGCAAAGAACAGGAGGGTGCAATTTGAGTTATATTTTTGAGGTCCCCTGATTCTACGCATGCTGAAGAATTAGAAATACAGGAATTAAACCGGCGAGTCATATCATCCAGGCACAAACCTGAAAGTCTGACTCGCCGGTAAATCGGAATAGCATTTTGCACCAATTATCTCAACCCGATCTCTATCGCTTCCCATCCGGCCTTGGCATGTCCTCCGGAATAGGTGTTATTCAGAATCACTCTGTCCCATACTTCAACCTGCACGAGGTAGCAGCATGGAATAAACCATCCCTGAACCAAAAAAAAATCAAACATTTTCGGCGAAAAGTGGGAGTCTTTTCTGTTTTTACGCATACTCACTAAAAACCTCACCTGAATATCACCGTGTAATCAGGTGAGGTTCTTGAGTAAGTTTGTTGATTCTCAATGGTCTTCAAAATTCTTTCCCGTCATTTCCCGCATTTTCCCATGCTTTAGCGGAGGAGGAGGGATTCGAACCCTCGATACAGTTGCCCGTATAACGGTTTTCGAGACCGTCCCATTCAACCACTCTGGCACTCCTCCTTAAATAAATTGACAATCAGGGGCGGGGCGGCAAATTTCAGAAAGATTTTCTATTTCAGCGGAAAATATTTTTACTGCAGCTATAATATCAATTGAAGTAGTGAGCCCACTCTGGAAATTCAGTAATACCTTCCGATCAGGGGATTCTCCACAATCAGTTTTTTCAAAGCCGCCGGATCTATGGCGCCCTGCCTGGCAAATACAATCCTTCCCCCGGGTTCCACTAGAAGAGTATAAGGTAATGCACCAGGCCAATTGGGATCAATCGCGTCTATGAGCCTGTACTTGTCATCCGTACTGAATATATAATTTTTCACCGAAGCCTGCTGCTGCTTCAAAAATTTCAAGGCCTTGTCTTTCTTAGAGAGATCATCGGCACTGATACTGATGAATTCAAAGTCCCTTCGCCTATACTTCCTGTTCATCGTAATAAATTCCGAAAATTCGGT
>CALFNL010000312.1 GCA_937902875.1 uncultured Bacteroidota bacterium
GGCGCCAGATCGCGTTCAAACCGCGCAAGTTCTTTTCCCCTGGCCAAAACCGCACCGCTTATATCCATCAATTGGTACTGGTAATCCCTACTCGCATTTACCATAAGTTGCTCCTGTACCAGGGTTGATATGATGAAGGCAGACTTCGACAGGCTGGTATTTTTCAAGATTATAGCGTTGGAATAGCGAACCTCATTGATGATGGATGTCACTTTCAGCCTGTAAAAGATGTCCGCTTCCTGAAATGGCTGGTATGCAAATTGTCGGGCATATCCGGGCAATTGAATCAAAGCCTGGAAATGTTTATTGTCGATTCCTGACTCCAGTTCAAAATTTCTGATGGGTTCATCTGATTCAACCTTCCATTTCAATACATTTCGATATCCTTCCGTAGTGCCCAGCAGGCTCACTTCCCTGATTGCAAAAGGGCTGTTTAGCGCATAGCCCCCGCTGATAGTATAGGAGCCCAAACTGCCATAATTCTTATTACTGTTTGCATTACCAGTGCCCTCCACTGCAACGAAATAGGAGCCCGGGTAGAGGCTGGTGTCTATTCTTATATCCAGGGCAGTGGCAGAATCATAAACCCTGATCACTTTGTATCCCGAATCCATAAGCGTCAGTTTCAGGTCAAGATCGGCGCCTTCGTTATTGAGGCCAATGTTATAGGGATCTGCCCGGAGGTTGAGGCGCACGGGGCGGCTGAAGTTGAACCGGAATACATCCTTGTCGGTTATGGTGCTGATTAAGCCGTCCAGCTTAAAATTGCCTCCGGGGAAGGGAACCTCGATCGCTTCTGCCGGGCCATCCGCATAATCATCTGCGCGATAACCGAAGCCATTTTCTTCAGAAATAACCGACAAATTATCCTGGAGCTGGCTGCAACTGTTTTGAGTGGGGCCATTATTCCATAAGGAGAAGTTCCTTCCATAGCTGACTCCCATTATGGGAGCCCACCCTGTTTCACCAGTTCCGGATCCGGGATTATAAACCGAAAGAAGCCGGCAACCGGTATCATATTGGGACTGGTGAATCAGCCCCAGGGTATGTCCGCTTTCATGGGAGCAGGCTTCTGCAACCCATTTCGGATTGTCGGGCCCGAGGTTGTCTGCAAAAACAAAGCAGGGTGTATCGTCGCCGCGACGAAATGAATTGACCCAGGCAACTCCGCCTACGCCCGGATACCAATTGCTGGTTTGAGTAACTATTACGCGCATGCGCTTGTTGAGTGGGGCATTCAGGAATACCAGAGAATCGGTAGTGATATTCAGATCGAAGGGCCTGTAATCTTCCGCCACCCGGTTAAAGACTTCGGTGATCTGGACTTCGGTGAGTGCGGCCGGCGAGCAATTAATGGCGTAGGCATTGTTCCAGAGTGTATTGACTACGAACTGGCCATCAAAATCAAGGTATATTACAGCAGTGGCGCCGGGCCAGCTATTGAGTTTAGGAACCGCACGGGAAACTGTATTAAAGCAGATGAACAGGCATATTAATACCAATCGAAATGAGCCGGGAAAAGGGTTTTTCATGACCTCGGAATTTGACTTTAACGGCGGGTACGGATCAAAAACGGGTCAGTCCATAATTACATCTTCTACCTTGAATTTTTTAAGTTGATAATTGCCTCGATTATCCTGCAGCAACTCAAATCCATCCGCATAGTTGCTGGTAAAGATCCTTCCAATATAGGTAAGAGACCCTCCTTCATTTCTGGCTGAAATGGAAAATATGGCGCCACCCATATCGGTGCAATCAATGATCACTGTTTTTAGATTGGCATATTTCACTGTGAAAGTTCTTACATGTCCACGTATGGTGAGCGATGGAGAAAGTCTTGCTTCAACAGGGGAACCTGCGGGCAGCTTGAAAATCTTTTCAATTTCGTGGGAAGAGCAGCTCAATGAATCACTGTACCTGTCAAATAGGAGAGGTCTCGCTTTGTGTTGCTGAGCACTTGCAATAATAGTTGAAAGCAGAAGGACAACTGAGCAGAGTCCCCGCGACAGGTAATTCATGTCTGGGTATTCAAGGGTTTCCTCTTAAACGGAGACCTTAAAAAAATATTACTTCGCCCATCGAAAATGATCAAAGAATTGCTTTAATACTGTCCTGTACTGAGCAGTACCAACGTGCAGGCTTCCTGTGCTTCAATACCCTGCTTCAAGGCAAGATCATAGAGTTCCCTGTTTTCTGCGCCCGGATTGAATATGATACGTTTTGGATGGAGAGATAGAATATAGTCGTAGTATTCCTTTTGATGGGATGGGTTGAGATAAATGGTGACCGTGTCAACATCCTTCAGTTGTATAGGTTCTGTTTCGATATTCACATCTCCCACGGTGGCTTTTCGGGCTCCGATGCCTGCTACCGGATGCTGTTTGGCGCGCAGGCGGTTAATGGCAAGATTGCTATACCTTTCCGGGTTATCAGAAGCTCCCAATACGAGCGTCTTCTTTCCGTTCATTGAATTTTTTTGTAAAGGTAAGAGTAAGCTTTTTGAATACATTCTTTCGATCCGATCTCCGTGGTCTTTTCAGATTCAATCCCGCGACTCATGCAGACATGGACCTTTGCCATTCCTCCCTGTTATTGGCAAGCGCCGTTTCCAGATTTTCATATTGAAAATTGAATGCTGCAGCCAATAGTTTGGCGGGAATTACCCACCTGCTCTTCAGCAGTA
>CALFNL010000313.1 GCA_937902875.1 uncultured Bacteroidota bacterium
GACGCGGTGGATGAACAAGCTGCATTTCCAGGAGGAATGAATGCCTTACAAAGATTCCTGCAACGTAATTTGATCGATCCCCGCATTGAGGAGGATGATGCAGGGTTACTGGTGAGGGTTTACATAAGATTCGTGGTGGAAGCAGATGGAAACATTGATGGTATGGAATTCATGAATAGCGGCGGAAAGAAAATTGATAGTGAAATACTGAGGGTTTTGAAGAAGATGCCAAAGTGGAAACCGGCTATGAAAAATGGGAAGAAAGTGGCCATGTATTTTGTCCAGCCTGTGGTATTTGCCCCTTCCACAGACTAAGGATTCATCAATTTTTAACAGGGAATTGGCTTGATTATCGAAGGATTTGTTAACTTGCCAAACCCACAAAATCCGTCTATGGCATCACAGGAATGGGAGGATAGAAAAGAAAAAAGGTACTCGGTCATGCATTCTTTGTACGATTATGCGATGGGTGTGGTATGGATTTCAGTGGGATTGTTCTTCTTATTGTATAGGAAATTGGGAATTGAATGGATGAAGAGTGATGCAGTTTTGGACACGATTTTTGGATTTGTTGGTGTTGCCTACGGAATATTCCGCCTGTATAGAGGTTATCAAAAAAAATATTTTAGGAAATGAATAATTCTAGCGAGAGGAAACGCAGGATAAATTTTTTCGCAATAGCTTTAGTGGGTTTCCTGCTTGCAATTGTATTATTTGGATGCGGCGGAGGCAAAGGGAGGTCCATCCCCAGTGATGATACTCCTACATCAGGCACCATTCAAATCAGCGTTGATGAATCTTTTAAGCCCATCATTGATTCGCAGATCAAAGTGTTCATGGCCCTGTTTCCCCAAACTCACGTCATACCACATTATAAGCCTGAGGCAGAATGCCTTAAGGACCTCACGAATGACAGTATCAGAATGGTTATTGTTACAAGGGGGCTGAGTGAAGAAGAAGTTAAATACCTGAAGGACACCCTTGAATTTGCACCCATTTGGGACAAAATTGCGTCTGACGCTATAGCCGTTATAGTGAATAACAAGGCGAAGGATTCGCTTTTTGATATGAGCGATATCAGGTCTTTGATGAATGGTACCAGCGGCTATAAATTGAAGCCCGTATTGGATGGCAAGAAGGCTACCAGCACGGTTAGGTTCATGCTTGACTCCGTATTGCGGGGTGTTCCTATATCTCCAGATGTGGCGGGGGCCGATTCAAGCCAGGGAGTGATTGATTATGTGAGCCAGCATGAAGATGCGATTGGATTCGTAGGCGTAAGCTGGGTAGGTGACCTGCTGGATCCGCAACAATTGCGTTTCGTAAATAAAGTGAGAGTTGCGTCGATTGAAGCCAGAGAAGAAGAAGGTAAATATATCAAGCCTTACCAGGCCAATATAGCCACCAAACGCTACCCAATGACAAGAGGCTTGTATTACATTGTGAAGGAGAATTACGGAGGCTTGGGAAGAGGATTTGCCAATTTCATGCAATTTGAAAAGGGGCAACTGATTTTCAGAAAGGCCTTTCTGGTACCGGCTAAAATGGATTTCAGCTTGAGGGATGCCAGGATCACGGAAGGTGAATGAATTTGGCAAACTAATTTTCTATAAATTTCATAAATCAAAATCACAATCAACGATGATGAGGCACAAAATCTGTTTCGTGATAACTGCCGCCCTGCTGTGCAATATAGTATTGGCACAAACCCTGGATGATGGTAAGAAAGCATTATATTATGAAAGATATATTAGTGCCAGGTCAGCGCTTGAAAAAGTGCTTGCAGCAAATCCGGCTAATACGGAAGCAGCTTACTGGCTGGGGCAGGCCATCATTGAATTGAAAGACCTGCCAGGTGCCAAATCAGTATATCAAAAAGCGCTGCAGGCCAATGGAAGCAATCCAATGTTGCTGGCCGGTATGGGACATGTAGAATTGCTGGAAAATAAAACAAACGATGCCCGTCAAAGATTTGAAACAGCCATCAGTCTCACCAAGGCCAAAGATGTGCAGGTATTGAATGCCGTTGGTCATGCTAACGTGCAGGCGCGTGAAAAAGGAGATGCCAAATACGCCATTGAAAAATTAAATACTGCAGTCAGCCTCAAGGGAATGAAGGAACCTCTTGTATATATCAACCTGGGGGATGCTTATAGAAACCTGGCAGACGGCGGTGGTGCAGTTACCGCATACATGTCTGCTTTGAAAATAGATCCCCAATATGCCGCCTCCAAATACAAGATTGGAAATATCTACCGTACTCAGGGACCAACGCAGGCTCCTATCTTTCTGAAGAATTATATGGATGCCATTCAATTGGACCCCGCTTATGCACCCGCCTATTATCAATTGTACACGTACTGGTATTTTAAAGATGTGAACAAGGCCCGGGATTTTTTTGCGAAATATAAGGCCAATACCGACTATACACCTTCTGTGGAAGCCGAAGAGATCAGCCTGATCTATGCTTCCGGTGATTTCAAAGGAGCGATTGCCAAGGCAGATGAAAAATTACAGAAAGAAGGTGATAAGGCAGACGCCAAACTCTACCGGGTTAAAGCATACGCTTATGACCAGATTGGTGATTCCGTGAATGCGCTGAAGAATATGGAACTATTCTTCGCTAAGGCATCGCCAGATGATGTGTTGCCAGACAACCAGGTGAAAATGGCCGAACTCTCCGCCAAATTCCCCGACAAGACTGAGCAGGCAGATGAGTATTTCTCAAAGGCAATTGACATGGATACGGTCACTGAAAATAAAGTCGGATACGTGATCAGTGCCATAAATCTCTACAAAAAGCTCGGCCTCCAGGACAAGGTGGCGGAATGGACTACCGAACTGCTTGCAGTAAATCCCAACTACCGCAAAACCGATTTGTACTATGCGGGATTTGAACAATTCAAGGCAGAACATTTTACGGTGGCCGATAGTTTGTTTGGCATTTATAAAACTAAATATCCCACCGAATATTACGGATATTATTGGAGTTTCCGCAGCAAGTGGGCACAGGATAGCACTTTGGAAATGGGCCCGGCGGAACAGGCCATCCCCGATTGTCAGAAATTCATTGAGCTTGCCGAACAGGAAAAAGATAAATTCGCCAGCCAGTTGAAAGTGGCTTATGGATTCATGGCCGGTTTTGCGGCAAATGTTAAAAAAGATTATGCTACCGCAATTACGTATCTCGACAAGCTCATAGAAATAGATCCCACCAACCAGGATGCCATTAAGAACAGGGATATCCTGAAAAGAGCGATGAGCAGGCCCCCCGCCAAGTCATCTACGGGATCCGGCAAAGGAGCTTCTTCCAAATCAAACTCCAAATGAGATATGATAAATAGCTAATGAGTAATCCTCCGGAACGCAAACCGGAGGATTTTATTTTTTATTTAACCGATGGTTATTAAATAGTGCTGCCGTATTTTTGCCACTCAATCAACATGGGCTGAAGCAGCCATTCCGGGAATCATCCATTCAGGATGAAAATTAGGAGAGCATTATTATAAGCCTGGTTGTGCTATCTGACCATTGAAAGGCAAAATATTGGGTGAAATGATTCATTATTTCATACTTCAGGCGGGTCCGGTTTCCTCAGTAAGTGATACGAATAATTCTTTCAATTATTTTCCGATCGCGATACAGTTAATTTTCGCCATTGCATTTGTGGCGATCATGATGGGCGTAACCCATTGGCTAGGGCCCAAACGCGCTACGGAAGAAAAGCTTGAAAATTTTGAGAGTGGAATTGAGATCAGGGGTAATGCGAGGCAACCCATGGCCGTTAAGTATTTCCTGGTGGCAATACTTTTTGTTTTGTTTGATGTTGAAGTGATCTTCTTTTATCCCTATGCGGTCAATTTCAGAGAATTGGGATGGGAGGGATTCATGGCAGTGCTGATGTTTGTGGGATTTTTTCTTGCCGGCTTTTACTATATATTCAAGAAAGGCGCCCTGAATTGGGAAGACTGATGTTATTTCTTTTCTGATCAGTCAAAACCGGGAGCCCTGACTAAATCCGCAACAAGATAAGATCAGCGATTGTTATTAATTTGATTCTTATTGTTCATGAAATTATTTGTCTTTCCATTCAACCGGAAAGATTTTGGAGGTTATAATTATGTCACGTCCCGTACGATTCAATATTCACCCGAAAGAACCTGATATGAAGGGTCATATCAGCATGGTTGACGCGCCCGATGGATATACTGGTGAAGGATTTTTCACCACCAAACTGAGTGATGTGGTAGGATTGGCCAGAAAAAATTCTCTGTGGCCCCTCCCTTTTGCCACTTCCTGCTGCGGCATAGAATTCATGGCTACCATGGGAGCTCATTACGATATCGGAAGGTTTGGCGCCGAAAGGCTGGCATTCACACCGCGCCAATGCGATTTGCTGATGGTAATGGGTACTATCGCCAAAAAAATGGGTCCCATCCTGAAACAGGTTTATTTGCAAATGTCTGAACCCCGGTGGGTATTGGCAATGGGAGCCTGCGCATCGAGCGGAGGCATATTCGACACTTATTCCGTATTGCAGGGGATCGATCAGATCATCCCCGTTGATGTGTATATTCCCGGATGTCCGCCAAGACCGGAAGGCGTTTTGGAAGGGATCATGAGCATCCAAAAACTGGTGGGGCAGGAAAGTATCAGGAGAAGAAACAGCGAACGGTACAAAGAATTGATGCAGAGTTATTATATACAATAAGATTTACCGCGTTGAGAAACAGGGCTCAGAAATCAGAATTTGCAATATGGCTTTGACAAACGAATACATCAGGCTACGACTAAAAGAAAAATTCGGGGAAGAGGTGTCGGAATTTGAAGAGCCTTATGGCATGCTTACTTTTGAAGCGCCTAAGGAAAATAACCTGAAAGTGCTGCAATTCCTTTATGATGACCCCGAGCTGAATTTCCAATTTCTAACCGATCTGCAGGCTGTTCATTATCCGGATAATACAGGCAGGGAACTGGCGGTAGTGTATCACCTGCATAATCTGCGCGATAATGTGCGCATCCGCTTCAAGATATTTACCAGCATCGAAAAGCCCGATGTGTATACGGCTACCCAGCTATATGCCTCTTCCAATTGGATGGAGCGCGAAACTTATGATTTTTTTGGAGTTAATTTTATAGGTCATCCCAACCTGATAAGGGTTTTGAATGTGGATGAAATGGATTATTTCCCCATGCGCAAGGAATTTCCCCTGGAAGATCAAAGCAGGCTGGATAAAGATGATGAGATGTTTGGAAGAGGGGGGAACATTATTTGATCATCATATTGGAAAGAAGAAACTAAACTGATGTGGAACCTGAAATATAAATGCTGGCGAATGAGATGCGGCGTATTACAAAATAGGACCGGAGCCGGCATCCATTCCACAATCATAAGGCTTGCGGCGGATAGCTAAAAGTATGGAACTATGAGCGAACATCTTAAACTTCCTGAAGGATCGATAGAGCGACAAACTACTACACTCAACCTGGGTCCCACCCACCCTGCTACCCATGGTGTCTTTCAAAATATTGTGGAACTGGATGGAGAAAAGATCGTTGACGCTGTTTCTACGGTTGGATATATTCACAGGGCTTTTGAAAAACTCGCGGAACGCAGGCCACTTTACCAGATCACCACGCTCACCGACCGTTTGAATTATTGCTCCAGCCCCATCAACAATATGGGATGGCATCTCACCTGCGAAAAATTATTGGGTGTAAAGACTCCTAAACGGGTGGACTATCTCCGGGTGATCATCATGGAACTGGCGCGCATATCTGATCACCTCATCTGCAATTCCATTGTGGGTGTGGATGCCGGCGCCTATACCGGCTTCCTCTACGGGATGCAATACCGTGAACTCATTTATGAAATTTACGAGGCGGGCGGCGGTGCGCGTCTCACCACCAATATTGGCAGGATCGGCGGTTTGGAGAGAGATTTTACCGGGACTGCTTTCCGGA
>CALFNL010000314.1 GCA_937902875.1 uncultured Bacteroidota bacterium
CCACCGGAAAATATACAGCAAGAAACTCGCTGCAAATGACGGCATGGCCAGGAAATTGAGAGACGATTTGTACCGGTATTCCAAACAAATTTTCAATGAGAGCGATGCGGCGGTTCAGAGCAATAGGGAACTGGCCGTGATGCTGCTGAAAGATACCATGAGTCCATTAACGGCCGGCAATTCCGTAAAGCTCCTGGTGAATGGAGAAAACAAGTTCCCTGATGTATTGCAGGCCCTGCAGGAGGCAAAGCATCATATCCATTTCGAATATTATATTTATGAAGATGATGAAATAGGAAGAGCAGTGGAAAGGATCCTGATTCAAAAAGCTAAAGAAGGCGTTACAGTCCGGTTTATTTATGATGATTTTGGCAGTCGTTCCATTCGAAGGACCCTGGCCCATCGCCTGAAAGCGGGCTGAGTGCAGGCCTTCCCTTTTTTCAGGATATATTTCATTCCTTTTGCCAACCGGATCAATTACCGAAATCACCGAAAGATCATTGTGGTGGATGGGAAAAAAGCTTATGTGGGCGGCATCAACGTGAGCGACCGGTATATCAACAAAGAATCTGAACCCCGAAAACTTTACTGGAGAGATACCCATTTGCGCATAGACGGCCCCGGTGTACAATACCTTCAATATCTTTTTTTGTGCGATTGGAATTTTTGTGCCGATGCAGACGTGCAGCCGGATAAACATTTGTTTCCCCGACAGAATTCTCTGCCGGTAAAAGGCGACACGGTGGTTCAGATAGCGGCCAGCGGACCCGATTCTGAATTGCCAACAATCCTGTTTTCAATTTTACAGGCGATAAACCTGGCTACAAAGGAAGTATTGATCACAACACCTTATTTCATTCCAAGTGGAAGCTTGCTGGATGCCCTTATCATTGCTTCCATGAGTGGAATTTCCGTAAAAATGCTGGTGCCTGGTGTCTCTGATTCGGACCTCGTCAATCTGGTTTCCAAATCCTATTATGGAGATCTGCTTAAAGCGGGTGTGCAAATTTACCAATACCAAAAAGGGTTTGTACACGCTAAAACAATGGTGGCAGACAGGAAGATAGCCATTGTAGGCACGGCCAATATGGATAACAGGAGTTTCGACCTCAACTTTGAAGTGAATGCTATTGTGTACGACAGCGCAGTAGCGGAACACCTTGCAGCCATTTTTTTTGAAGATCTAAAAGTTTCCAAGGAGATTGATGCGGTAGCCTGGAATAATCGCCCCGGCTACCAGCAGTTATTGGAAAAAACGGCCAAATTGGTATCGCCGCTATTATGATTCGCATATGGAGTTGGCTCTTCATCCACCATTTCTGAGACCTATTTGTTCTGCAACTGAACGCGCAATTTCTCTTCCACACTCTTCATCACCGGAATCCAGTGATCTCCTGAATCGGAGGCAAAAACGTCGGGACCTGGAATGCCCATACGCAAACTAAATTTCTTTTTGTTCATGGGATGGCTGGCCTCAATTACAAAATATGCATCCGCCCAATTTATTTCATTGGCAAAGCGCTTCAATTTAACAATGATGTCCCTTAAAGCCTGCTTCAAATCATCGGGGATGGTTATTTCATCGGCCTTCACATCTATCTTGATTCCCTGAAAATTCTCATTATAATTCATGGTTCCTGATTTTAGTCTTGTTAACCCAATATTACCTATTAACCTGTAAAGATAATGGTGAAACCGCCTCATAAAATGTATAAACCTTAATCGCCATTGGTGATCGGGTAGCTCAATTCCAGCTACCCGTATTCCCCATTTCAAAATCCTGCTTATACTTTTCAGGAATCTTGTGGTTGAGCATGCAACCCGGTTCCCGCGAAGGGAAAATATCTTCAAATGTTCTCACTTCATTCATGAATACACGCCGGTAAATATGCGATCTTGTAGGTTTACCGGGGGAATCAATACCAGCGGCTCCCATCAGTTCTACAAAGGACTTCACGGTGTCTTCATGATAATTCGCGACAAGTTGTTTCTTGTCATACACTACCAGACCAACCGTCAATGCCGGATCCTGGGGCATGATTAATTTTTTTTGGTTTCAGGGCCTGCAAATTTATCGAATGCCGGCTCCGGAAATCTCCACTCACCTTCATCACTTCTCCCGAATTCCCACACAGAGGCCGTTCTTCTGCAAAATCAAATGATTAATAGGCCAGACATGGTTTTAGTCCGGAAAAAAATGGTCAGGAAAATGGGCAACCCAAAGATTGCCAGATCTCTTCACACGGCTTTATGCAGGAATTGTCTCAGTACATACTGCAAAATTCCGCCATGACGGTAATATTCAATTTCAATATTTGAATCGAGCCTGGCTATCGCGTTGAACTTAATTTCATCTCCGTTTGCTTTTTTGGCAGTAACCTGTATTTCTTTCAATGGTTTGATCCCTTCCGCCACGCCGGAAATATTAAAAATCTCTGTTCCATCGAGTCCCAGTTTGTCGGCGCTGTCACCTTCCTTGTATTGAATCGGCAATACGCCCATTCCTACGAGGTTACTTCTATGAATGCGCTCGTAACTTTCCGCAATTATGCACCTGATGCCCAATAAGAAGGCACCCTTGGCGGCCCAGTCTCTGGAGGAGCCGCTGCCATACTCCTTTCCTGCAAGCACAATCAGGGGAATGCCGGCCTCTTTATATTTTACGGAAGCGTCGTACACCGACATTTCTTCTCCCGTGGGTAAGAATCGTGTATAGCTTCCTTCTTTGGTGGCCAGTTTATTCCTGATTCTCACATTGGCAAAAGTGCCCCGCACCATCACTTCATCGTTGCCCCTTCGGGAGCCATAGGAGTTGAAATCAGATTTGCTGATGCTACGGCTTATCAAATATTTTCCCGCGGCGGATTGTTCATTAAATGATCCCGCGGGCGAAATATGATCCGTAGTGATGCTGTCTCCCAAAACCAATAAGGCCCTTGCATCCCGGATATCTTTTAAAGGTTCCGCCTTGTCTGAAATATCATAAAAGAATGGCGCTTCTTTGATATAAGTGGATTTCTGATCCCATGCATATAATTTCTCATCCGGAACCTTTAGGTTTCGCCAAATCTCATTCCCCTCAAATATTTCGCTGTAGTTCTTTTCAAAATCCCGGGGTGAAAGAACCTTGCTCATCAATTTCATTATCTCATCATTTGTGGGCCAGATATCTTTCAGGTAAACAGGTAGCTGATTAGGATCATAACTGATGGGCTCATTGATGAGATCTATATCCACCCTTCCTGCAATGGCATATGCCACAACGAGCAGCGGAGACATCAGGAAATTCATCCTGACCTGCGGATGGATCCTGGCTTCAAAATTCCGGTTCCCCGAAAGTACCGAAGCCGTTACCAGGTCATATTCATCAACAGCCTTGCTCACATAGGGAGGCAATGGACCCGAATTACCAATGCAGGACGTGCATCCATATCCCACCACGTGAAAATGCAATGCTTCAAAATCATCCAGGAGATCGGCGGTTTCAAGATAGTCAGTCACTACTTTTGAACCGGGTGCCAGGGAAGTCTTTACCCAGGGTTTTATGATCAGTCCATGTTCCCTTGCTTTTCTGGCCACGAGGCCCGCGCCAATCATTACGTAGGGATTTGAAGTATTGGTGCAGGAAGTTATGGCGGCAATCACCACTGCTCCATCGGAAAGCATGAATTTTTCATGACCCACAGTAACCCATACCGTTTTCATGTCTCCTTCCGTTTTTTCCTCGATTTTCGTTTCGGGTGGCATGGGTGCGGGCTCTTTCAATGGCTGGCTTCCGCCTTCGGCATACCACCTGGTCAACTGCTCCTGAGGGTCAACATAGGTTCGTCCATAGCCCTTGTGAAGAAGATCTATGAATTTATTCTTAAAATTCTTCAATAGAATCTTGTCCTGTGGTCTCTTGGGCCCTGCCACGGTTGGTTCAATACCGGAAAGATCCAATTCCACAACGGCGGTATAATTTATCTCTTCCTTACCCGTTCTCCAGAGCAAATTGGCCTTGCAATAGTCTTCCACCAAATTCACCTGGTCTTCACTTCGGTTACTCCCGCGCATGTACACCAGTGTCTTGTCATCAATTGGGAAATATGTGATCGTGCAGCCGAATTCCGGAGACATATTCCCAATAGTGGCCCTGTCGGGTACCGAGAGATTATCCAGCCCCGGTCCGAATACTTCTACAAATTTTCCCACTACACCGGTCTTACGCAAGAGTTCCGCAATGGAAAGTACCAGGTCCGTAGCCGTAGAGCCCAGTGGAAGATTGCCAGTCAGTTTCAAACCAATCACCTCGGGCATGATAAAATAAATGGGCTGCCCCAGAATGGCTGCTTCGGCTTCAATGCCTCCAACCCCCCAACCAACCACTCCGATTCCATTCACCATGGGAGTATGACTGTCGGTTCCCACCAATGTATCCGGGAAAATTTCCCCATCCCTTTCAATCACGGCCTGGGCCAGGTATTCCAGGTTTACCTGGTGACAAATGCCCATACCCGGAGGCACTACACTAAAATTGTTGAAAGATTTTTGGGCCCACTTCAAAAATTCGTATCGTTCCTTATTGCGCTTATACTCTTCGTCCATATTGCGACTGTAAGCGTATTCCGTTCCAAAATAATCCACCTGCACAGAATGATCAATCACAAGATCTACAGGGATCAGTGGATTGATGTCCTGTGGATTTTTTCCTTTGCGCGCCAATTCAGCCCTTAGTGAAGCAATATCCACTACGGCGGGTACCCCCGTAAAATCCTGCATCAATACCCTCGCGGGTTTAAAAGGAATATCCATGTCTGAGGCAAGAGGTTTCCAATTCAGGAGGGTTTCAATATTCTCTTTGGTAATGGCAAAATCATCAAAATTTC
>CALFNL010000315.1 GCA_937902875.1 uncultured Bacteroidota bacterium
ATAATTAAATTGGCGCCTGTCATCATATATATCTCCCTTCACTTCTTCACTTAGAATATTAGTATGGCGGCAGCTATCCCACACTTCCTGCCTGGTTCTGCTTTGCAGGGATGCCCTCACCTGGTTTTTCTTATCCAGAATTTCAATATCATTGAGAGAGGTAAACCGCAATACCCGCAGGTTCTTGAATGCCTTATAAAAACTACTGTCGTTCTTTACCCTTTCAATGAAATATGGAACATTGATGCGACTGTTGACAACAACTTCCGACAAGGTGATCACCTTTTTATCAACGATCACCGTGTCTTTTAGTTGCGCGAAGGAGATTTGATGGGAAAGCAGGAACTCCAGCAGCAATAACACGGGTAGTATGGTTCCTGCGAATGATTTCCTGATCATGGGCCCTGGTTGTATATGGAGGCAATTGCCGCCGGATCAGTTAAGGGAGTACTCTATTTGTTCATTTAGAAAAAGCCATTTTGTAATCAACGCTAACCTTACCCTTTGAAATGTCTTCCAGTTTACCACGAAGGAGTTTTCTTTTCAGGGGCTTCATATAATCAATGAATAATTTGCCTTCAATATGATCATATTCGTGGAGTATGATGCGGGCCGTGATTCCATTGAAGGATCCCACATGATGTTCAAAATTTTCATCATCATATTCCAGGGTCACTTCTTCTTTGCGGTTGATATCTTCCCTGATTTTGGGGATGCTCAAACAACCTTCATTGTATGACCAATCTTCACCATTCACCTCTTTGATATGCGCATTAATGAAAACCTGCTTGGTGCCTGGCTCGTCAGGATATTTTCCCTTTTCATCTTCGTCAAGATTCGCGAAAATCTGTCTGCTGTCAACAATGAATAAGCGTATGTCACGATTAACCTGTGGCGCGGCCAGTCCTACTCCGCTGGAAGCATACATGGTCTCCCACATGTCTTCCAGCAGCTTGTCTAACTGCGGATACTCAGGCGTAATATCCTTGCAAACCGTTCTCAAAATAGGGGCTCCATATGCAATGATTGGAAGGATCATCTGTATAAAAATTGGGCTTTGATTAAGTAAATCACAGCGCGAAAATATTTTAAAAAAAACGATTAACCTAATCTATTGATAAACATAAGATTACATATAGTGCAGTCTGATTTTGATAAGGCGTTCATTTTATTCCCGGGTTCCCTGCAAATATTCCTGGAGCAGCATGGTGGCTGCGATTTCATCAATGAGCGCCTTTTTGCGGCGGTCTTTCTTTTTCATTCCCATTTCAATCATGGCTTTTGAAGCCGCTTTTGAACTATATCGCTCATCAACTGTTTTTAGTGGAATATTTGGGAATTCTTTTCTCAGCTTTTCGCAGATCTTTCTAACGGGTTGCGTTGCGTGCGTATCCGAATCATCAAGATTCCTGGGTTCCCCGACTATAAATAATTCCACATCCTCCTGCTGCACATAATTCCTGAGGAAAGAAATGAGTTTGGGAGTTTCTATAGTAGTAAGGCCGGTTGCAATGATCTGTAGTGGATCCGTAACCGCAATCCCGGTACGCTTCAGGCCATAGTCTATGGAGAGTATTCTGGGCAATGAACAGATTATTTATGATCTGCCTGCAGGCAGGTCAGTTCTTGTAAGGATGTACACCAATGCGATCATTTATCATCTGTAAATAAACAGGTCAAGCATTACGAATATAGAAAAGACCACACTGGCAATGCCATTTGCAGTCATGAATGCGAGATTGACGCGGCGCAGGTCATTGGGCTTTACTACGGAATGCTGGTAAATGAGCATGCCGGTAAAAATAAGCACGCCCGTCCAATACCAAAGATGGAAACCGCCATAGGAGCCTGCAGCAATCACAGCCAGGGCAGCGCATAGATGCAGGATTTCCGAGATCCTCAGGGCCCTGGCTTTACCCAGTGCGGCCGGAATGGAATAGAGGTTTTGCGACTGATCGAATTCTTCATCCTGCAGCGCGTATATAATGTCAAAACCACTCACCCAAAACAAAACAGTAAGTGAAAACAAAACCGGTAGCAGGTGGAATTTTCCGGTCACGGCCAGGTAGGCCCCGATCGGCGCCAGGCTCAATCCCAGCCCCAGTACCAGGTGACATAGCACGGTAAATCTTTTTGTATAGCTGTAAAAGAGAATAACAAATAAGGCCACAGGCGACAAATAGAAACAGATCCGGTTGATAAACCAGGTGCAAAGGATGAACAGTATGCTACAGGCAATGCTGAACCATAGGGCACTATTGGCAGAAACAATCCCGGCGGGAATTTCCCTGATGG
This sequence comes from uncultured Bacteroidota bacterium, assembly GCA_937902875.1. GTDB lineage: Bacteria > Bacteroidota > Bacteroidia > Chitinophagales > Chitinophagaceae > PSRI01. The sequence goes on from CALFNL010000315.1 coordinate 2,296, forward strand.
CGGTGCGTGGATTCCTTGCGTCAAAGCTCCTGTCTAGATAACGATTGAAGGCCATGGCAGCACTGCGGGCCAGCACCATGCATAGCACCACCAGAAACAATCGCGAAGCAATTTCATATGAATTATTTCGTAATTCAATTGAAATGAGCCCCAGCGAAAATCCGATCATCGCGAATGGCATGGCGAAAATGGTGTGGGAAAATTTTACCAGGCTTAGATAATTTCTAACTGAACTGATCATATATGTTTATTGCAATTCCCTTGTGATTAATTTGGTTCAAATGTCCCGCACGGTAAATTTGTGAAACAGATGCCAGAGCACGATACCGGCGGCCACGGAAATATTCAGGGAATGTTTCATTCCTAACTGTGGAATTTCAAGGGATCCATCGCATAATTTCAGAACTTCTTCATCCACGCCCTCCACTTCGTTCCCGAATATGATGGCAAGTTTCTTTCCCAGGCCGATCGTTCCATTAGAACCATCCAGAGGTTTTTTCGTGCGAATTGCATTACCCGGAATTTCAATTTCGCTACCGGTAAAATCAGGGGATTCCACCGTGTTCATTTCACCTAAGGCAACCCTGTTGAGGGGAATACTCCCTGATGCCTGCTCCGAAGCCCAGATACCATAACCGGAATCCTTAAGTTGCAATACCGCTTCCCTGGTATTGGTGAAATATTTCCATTCCACCGAATCTGTGGCGCCCAGGGCGGTCTTATGTATATCCCGGTGGGGAGGTATTGGCGTGTAGCCGCAGAGACAGATGGCTTCCAGCAAAAAAGCATCGGCCGTTCTAAATATGCTGCCCACATTATGCATGCTGCGAACATTATCCAGTACCACCACAATGGGAATTTTTTGGGAACTTCTGAATTCATCCACCGTTTTACGGTTCAGTTCTTCCATTGCCAGTTTTCGCATGATGCAAAGATAATGGACTAAT
>CALFNL010000316.1 GCA_937902875.1 uncultured Bacteroidota bacterium
TTAATGCTGCCGCGATTGGTGTGTTTCCTGATTTCGAGTATGGCTTCCCGTATGTTGTCCCACATGAGCAGCAGTTCTCCCTCGCAACCCTGGCCCAAACTCACCAGCGGGAATGGGGCCGTCTGGAGATGAGGCACCGTGAATTCCACGATTTCTTCCGCCGTGGGCTTGAATGTGAGGCGATCCTGTGTGGAACTGATTGATTCTTCCTGAGGCTGAAAAGAGATGCAGCCAATGCAATTGGCATTGCATGCAGGTGAACTGGGAACCGGGCATTCCCATCGGCCCAAAAAATAATTCCTGGCGGCGGGGCAATGATAGGTGAGGCAACAATTTTCAGCCAGATGTTTAAGCAAACGGTTATGCGGATAGACTTTCAGAATGTGATTAACACCATCTTTGATGGAATCCTGGTCATATCCGCGGGATTCCTGGCGAATATCATTTTCGATGCGGACGGCCGGAACGAAGAATTTTCCTGCACTCCAGCCCGTAGCGGTATAGCAGAATAATGGAAGGGTGGGTGCTTTGGGCTCGGTTTCATAAGCTGCAAGGTAGAGCCCTGTATGCGCGGGAGGAATAAATGCAGCCACAGCCCAGCCCTTTTCGCAGAGACGCATGGCCCCGGTGCTCGCGTCTATCCCGATTCCTTTTCTACCAGGTAATTCATAGAGTGATCCTCCTTCGGGCAGTTCTATCCAATCCTCCAATGGCAATGGCAGGGCATCCCAACCGCTTCGCCCTGTGGCATATAGGGTAGGGTCTTCAAATATATTGCCCTTACCGTCTGAATATAATAGGTATGGCGAATTCTTTAATGCAGACATAAATATTTTATTGAGGGGGCCTTTTTGGTTCTGAAATCCGAAGGGCCCAATCCAGGTACCAGCACATTATTTTTTTAGCTTATATAATGTCTGCAAAATTCGTGTATTTCCCCCACTTCCCGGGCCTGTAAATGTTTTTGGAGCGGATAACGCAGGGTTTTTCCGTTGCTGGTGATGATGGATATGCAATCTTCTTCAGTATCAACCCTATCAATATGTATCCAATAGATCATTTTCCCATTGGGAAGATTGGGTACAAAGATGCCGAGGTTGAAAAAGGACAGGATTTCATTACTGCTCAATTTTTTTTCACAATAATACAGGTAGAAATAGCCTGTTGCAAGCAGCCATTGCAGGATGCCTGTTGTAAGCTCATTGCCCTGCAGCAAGATCAAACCGGCCATTGTGAACACGATGGCTTCGAGGAGCCTGAAAATGAGGTTTAATGAGCGCAGTTCTTCGGTGAATATCTTGCCGGCGAGCACCAGGATAAAGATGTCGGCTGCAACTATGATCTGGCACCAAAAATAAATGCCTGAACTATTTTGCTGAGGATATGGCGTGAGCGCATTGGCAGTAATGATGATGACTGCCAGCAGGTGCAACCAGCCACCCGAGTTCTTGAGCCTTTCAAAAGCAGGGTGAATGATAGCAATAGAAAGTGGATTCATATTGCCGGTTTTGGTTAGAGATGCGGGTTTGCAAATAATCCATAAAAATTCTGTGAAAATTTCCGGGCCTCTGCCGGAAGGGGCGCAGGTGGATCAGGCAATATGGTCTTTCTGGAGCTGTAGCCTGCAGAATTCGTTGAATTCGATCTCCTCGGCCTGCCTTGCCAGTGGAAACACCTCTTTTTGAAGAATACGGTTATTGCTGAAATCCAGTGTAAGGAGATCATCCTTGAGAACCACATTGGAAAATTCATTCCATTGGTACCTTCTTCTGAAAAAAGTGTTGATCACTATCTGTTTGTCGCTGATGCCCACTTCAAGGGGCACCCTCGATTGCTGATCGAGTAAAATGAAGAACAGGTAAATTAATACTACCCACCTCAGGCCGGGAATGAGCAGCCAGAGCAGGCCGGTTACAAAGAGTGCCGTCTTAAAACCTGTTCTTACACGAGCCTTCCGGATCCATTCCGTCCATGCTAATACGGCCGGTATCAAAAAACTGGAGAAGAATATCAGGGATTGAAATTTTTCAGAGCGGGTGGCGTAAAACAGGAAATAGATCCAGGAAATCAGGCAGAGCAGAATGCTCATATAGTCAATGCTGCGGTCTTTTTCTTTTTTGATCACCAGCACATATTGAAATAATTCTGTTTTCTTGGATGCGTCCATCAGGGAAAATTAGATACCATCAGGTTACTCAGCTTAAAGAGCACCCGGGCCCCCACATTTTCATCCCATTCATTGGTACTCACGCCCACTTCGCAGAGATCGAATCCAATCAACTGGCGGCCGCTTTGCACAATTTTTTTGAACAGGTAAAATACCTGAAGCACTTCAAATCCACCATGCACGGGAGTTCCGGTATGCGGACAATATTTTCTATCCAGTCCGTCAATGTCAAAACTTATATAAACCTTGTGAGGTAAATGGCTCACTATATCTTCAGTAATAAGTTTCCAGCTTTCACCGGCGAATTGTCTTTCTTTGATTGCCTGGTCTAAGTAGGTGAGCACTCTTTGCTGGCTGTTGCAGATATAATCCCACTCACTTTCGCTGAAGTCCCTCACGCCTACCTGCACCAGTTTGATTATCTGGGGTATTTCAGTGAGCGCGTTATACATAATGGAAGCATGCGAATATTTGAATTGTTCATACGCTTTCCGCAAATCGCAATGCGCGTCTATCTGCAACATTCCGAATTCCCCATGCTTTTCCGCTAGCGCCTTAAAAAAGCCAAGTGGTGTGCTGTGGTCACCCCCTACCAGACCCACCAGTTTATTCTTATTTAACAATTCCCTGGTTTGTTCATATACCCAGTTGTTCAGAAACTCGCCGCCCTCATTCACTTCGCGGAGGTTCTTGCACATGAACTTATTTTTTTCAGCATTCTCACCCTGTGAAATGAAATTGATATAGAGTTCGGCCTCCTTTCTCAGGTAGTCGCTCTTCATGAGGATCTTCTTTTCAGGCTCTCTCATAAAGAAGCCTTTTTTCCAACCCTGTTTTACATCCGGATCAAAGAGGTCAATCTGCATGCTGGCTTTAAGCATGTGTTCAGGAGCCCGCGCGGTGCCGGCGCCATAACTGACTGTAACTTCCCAGGGAACTGATAATAACACCAGGCTGGCTTCTTCTTCAGTGAATGGCAATCCGAAAATATTATAGTTGGGATTGCTTACTGAATTGGGATCAAATGTTGTGAGGTCGATCATCGCTGCTCCTGCCCTTTTAAAAAGCGGTGCAAGTTAGCCCAGATTTGTAAAGCCGCAAAAATAAATAAAAGGAGGCTGCCATAACCCATATTAACCCGTATTATCCTGGTCCGTATTGAGAAAAGGGGCATTGCGCACAGCATCATCTGTTCTACAAATTGGAAATGAAGCTTTGGTGCAGAACCAAAGGCTTTTTGGACTAACTTTGCGTGGCAATCATGAAAATCAATTATGAAAAAGATTCACATAGTAGCTTTAGTAGTGATAGCGGCGGCCATTGCTTACCTGCTTATCACAATGTCTAAAGACCTCACCACATACGATACTATAGCTTCGGCTCAGCAAAAGCAGGGGAAGTTCATTCATTTGATTGGGAAGCTTGACCGTAGCAGGCCAATAGAATATGACCCGGTGAAAAATCCTAATTACCTCGCATTTTATGCCGTGGATTCACTGGGCGGGCAAACCAGGGTCATCTATCATAGCACCAAGCCGTCAGAGCTGGAAATGAGCGAAAGAATTGTAATGAAAGGGAAGATGAATGGAAATGTATTTGAATGCAAAGAAATCCTGTTGAAATGTCCATCCAAATATAAAGATGACCCGGGTCAGCGTCAGCCCACAACTGAAAAGAACAGCTCAGAGAAAAATCCACAACCACAGTACTAAATAGATATGCTATACCAGGGTGAACATTTACTGATAGGGCAAATCGGGCATTTTTTTGCAATCCTCTCCTTCGTGGCATCCCTGATTGCCACATTCGCATACTTCAAGGCCACACAGGCTGCAGTACTCACAGAACACAACAGTTGGAGAAGGATGGCGCGGATTGCTTTCCTTATTGAAACCTTGTGTGTAGTTGGCATATTTATCGGGATGTACAGCATCATCTACAATCACTATTTCGAATATAATTACGCTTATCAACATTCTAAACGGAACATGGAGACCCAATATCTCCTCAGTTCCTGCTGGGGCGGTCAGGAAGGCAGCTTCATGCTTTGGAA
>CALFNL010000317.1 GCA_937902875.1 uncultured Bacteroidota bacterium
TACCAGAGCATCGTTGAAGTACTCGATGGATATTCGTCAAAATGGGGTTTCAGTATGGGTGACGTGACAGCCAATATTATTGGAGCCGGCGCTTATGTTGCACAGGAACTGGCATGGAAAGATCAACGTATTCAAATCAAATTATCTTATTGGCCCTATGATTATCCGGCAAACCTGGTTGCGAGGAGAAATGAATTGTCTGGCAGCAGCCCCCTGGAAAGAATTCTAAAGGACTACAATTCCCAAACCTATTGGCTAAGCGCTAATTTGAAATCGTTTCTGCCCGAAACAAATTTGCCTGCATGGCTCAGCATTTCTGTGGGTTATAATTCTCGCTTAATGCTGGGCGGGAGTAGTAATATCTGGAAAGATAAAAATGGGAACATCATAGACCGGAGCGATATTCAGCGATACCGGCGCATTTTCCTGGCGCCCGACATAGATCTAAGCAAGATCAATACAAAAAGCAAATTACTCAGGTCTGTGTTCTCATTGATTAATATGATCAAAGTTCCGCTGCCTGCGCTGGAATTTGACACCAGGGGAAAATTCCTATTCCACCCCATTTACTTTTAGACGAATCGTTTCCCGTTTCTTTCAGGGAATGACCTCATCCTCAGTTTGCAAAATAATTTTTACTGGCGTCACTGAGCACCAGGATCCAGTCATTGTCATAGCCAGCACTCAAGGGTTTGAACCGATGCGTTCCCATATTTGAGATCTTCCCCAGGAAAATCTTTGCCCCGGTGCGGGGGTCGTACCACCAGGCTTTCAGAATGGAACCCCTGATGATGCCCATGCGCACTCTGAATGCATCTCCTCCGGCCGCGTAAATCAGCAGGTAGTCTTTACCCCTTGTGGCCTGAATGCGGTGAGTATCCTGCAGGGTATCAAGAAGAATATGCTGATCGGGAACCCGCTCATTTAAAGGAAAAGATTCCATGAGTGTTTTTAAGTGCTTCATTTGTCTTGCTCCCGGTAAATCAAGAGACACATACCAAAAGCGAAGCGGGCCATTTACAGGCTGACGATCGGGGGAATAGAATTGCCAGATGGCATGACATCCATAAGTGAAGCCAAAACCGCCGGCGAAAATGGATAAATAAGCCGCCTTTCTGATATCGTAAGCCTGGGTATAGCCCTTTTCTCGCGCGTTGAAACAAAGTGGATGGTCTTCATATACGGCTTCTCCGTCAAGTGTAGGTTTAGCAGGCGCCAATGAATAATCCGAACCTATGAAGCGCCATACCTCCGCGTCATTGCAGTGCCCCGTCTGCAGCATATTGAAATCAAGCCATTCACTCTTATGAAACCATGGCGAAGACGAGCAGGTTGCGCTGGGTTGGGGATGAAATGTCATCAAAGCTTTGTCATAAGCTCCGATACCCGCCACAATACCTTCTGCCATGTCGTTCCAAACCGCCACGTCACCGGCGCCTCTCGGAATTCGGTCGCCACCCATCACCCAAATGATATTCTTTCTGTCTTTATACCTCTTCCCAATCCATTCCCCATAATTACGGGCATTCGAGGAATCGAAAATTTCGGGTCCGGTGCCCCAGTTATTCTTGTAAAGTTTATCACCCCATGTTGGCAATAATGCAATATGCAGTCCGTATTCGGCAGCTTTGTCTATTACCCAGTCAACGTATTGAAAATAGGCTTCCCTGGGTTGGAGAGGGTCATCATTCAATAGCGGCAGTTCACCATAAGCGTTAGGAGTATGCAAACCGTCAAATTCTGCCAGTACAACGGCCTGGATCACTGTAAAACCCTGCGCAGAGCGTGTAGCAAAATATTTTTCAACATCTGCCTTATTCAAACGGTGGAAAAGTTCCCAGCCGGTATCTCCAAGCCAGAAAAATGGTGACCCATCTTCATATTCCAGAAAATGATGATTGGCCGATACTTTCAGTCTCCCATGCAGGCTGAAATCTTTTGCAGATTGGGCGGCCGAATCATTCCAACCAGATGAAATCAAAAATGAAATGAATAAGATCCTGAACAAAAGTTGGATTATCATGATTGAAAAATAATTGATGTTCTCTCAGCGATCCCAGGAATAATGTTGAGCCTATTCGAGCCAGGCGCCGCTCACTCTACCCGCTTCAACTT
>CALFNL010000318.1 GCA_937902875.1 uncultured Bacteroidota bacterium
CGGGCAAACCGAAACGGTCAGATTCACACCCGGTGAATCGGATTCTGGTTTATTTGGCGGAAATTCCAATTGGAGGGGCCCCATTTGGATGCCATTGAATTTTCTGAATATCGAAAGTCTGCAACGATATCATTTATATTATGGAAACGATTTCAAAGTAGAATGTCCAACCGGGTCGGGAAAATATTTAAATCTCAATGAAGTGGCTGATGAAATTACAAGGCGCCTGAACAGGATTTTTTTGAAGGATGATCAGGGCCGCAGGCCCGTATTCGGAAACGTTGAGAAATTCCAGAAGGATCCACATTTTAGGGATTATATCCTTTTCCATGAGTATTTTCATGGTGATTTGGGTATGGGTTTGGGGTCTTCACATCAAACCGGATGGACGGGGTTGATTGCAAGATTGCTACAGCCCAGGAAGGATCCTTTGGCGGAAGATGAAAATCCGGAGCAGCCATAGACCCCGTAGTTGAGTTTAGGAAGTGGGCATATCTTTGCAAAATCTGAAATTTTATAATAATGAGTTTAATGTTCAAATTGCTCAGGTCCTTCATGATCGGAATCCCCATGACGGCCATGTTTTCTATCGCCAACGGTCAGGCTGCATTTGATCCTCCAAAAGAACTGCCTCCCATAAAGTTGCAAATGACGGATGGGTCGGTATTTGAGAAATCGGCAATAAAACATGACAAACCATTATTGATAATATATTTTTCTCCCGACTGTGAACATTGCCAGAAACTTACCAAAGAACTCATAAAAAATATGTCTGCGTTCAGGGATATTCATATTTTAATGATCAGCTTTGTGCCTTATGGCTCCATAAAAAATTTCGAGGAGCAATATCACCTGAAGGCATACCCGAATATCAGGATCGGAACCGAAGGTCTCGCATTCACGGTGAAGAATTACTACAGGCTGCAACGAACGCCATTTGTGGGTTTATATACCAGGCAGGGAACACTGGTAAAGGCATATGACAATAACCCCCCTTTCGAAGAGCTTATCAGGCTCGTGAAGAAGACCCAGGCACAGGGTTCCGGCGTGGCTTTCAAAAAGAAATGACAACTGCTGATTATTGTTTACATCCTGCAAACCGTGATCTTTGAAGGAGGATCGGTAATTTTACAGATACAATCCTTAAACAAATTTGGCTGATGCAAAAGCCGGTATTGGTAATAAAATTGGGAACGGCCGTGATTACAGACCAGCATGGCAATATTAACAGCGGCATTGTAAAGAAGGTAGCGGCAGACATCGCATTGCTCAGCAGGAGCCATAATATTGTGCTGGTATCAAGTGGGGCGGTGGCAAGCGGAAAGTCTTTTTTTCGTTCCTATAAAGGAACGCTGATTGAACGAAAGGCCGCCGCCGCCGTTGGCAATCCGATTCTGATACAACTTTACAGGAAATATTTTGTAAAATATGAGCTTACCGTAGCTCAGGCATTGTGCGAAAGACAGCATTTCTCCAACCGGCAGCAGTTCCTGCAACTCAAGGAAACTTTTGGAGAATTCTGGAGGAATGATATTCTTCCCGTGGTAAACGAGAATGATCTGGTGAGCAACGTGGAATTGAAGTTTTCAGATAATGATGAGCTTGCCGCCCTGATCGCCATCGGTTTTGACGCGGCTACATGGGTGATTTGCACTTCCGTGGGCGGTTTGCTGAACCATTCGAATAAAGTGATCCCAACCGTGAACAGGATTGATGATACCATCATGGGTTATGTGAAAAGCGGAAAATCTCATTCTGGCTTGGGAGGGATGGTCTCCAAGCTTACATTCGCCAAACTGGCTACATCTTTAGGAATTAAGGTGGTCATTTGTGGATTGGATGGTAAGGATCCGATCTCTGGAGCGATTTCAGGAGCAAAAGGAACCGTCTTCATTCCCCAGCCTTCGGATCTCAAATCCAGGCAAAAATGGTTGGCCAGCGGATCCATCACAATCGGTAGCCTGCACGTTGATAAGGGAGCTGCCAGGGCATTACTTACAAGGAAAAGCCTTCTCACAATTGGAATCAATGAAGTAATGGGGAATTTTACCGGCGGGGAAGTGATCCAAATTATAGATGAAGAAGGAAAAATATTGGGAGTAGCCAAATCGAAATTGAACGCTTCCGAAATCAGGGCGCAACTGCGTCAGAAAAATAAGATTGCCGCGCATGCGGATGATATTGTAATTTTTTAAACAAACCGGAATGAAAACGGTCGGCTCCTTAATTTTGAAAACATACAAGGCGTCGGAGGCTTTGAGAAAGGTCCCTGACCGGCAGATAGTTCTGACTCTGGAAAAACTTGCAGACGCATTGAAATCAGCTTCCCCTTATATTTTAAGAGCCAACAAAAAAGACCTTGCCAGAAAGGAAAAGGATGATCCGCGGAATGACCGCTTAATTCTGAATGAACAAAGGATCGGGTCCATCGCCGAAAGCATCCGCAAAGTGAGCCGGCTACCTAACCCATCGGGTAAGATCCTGGAAAAACGGGTACTTGGTAATGGCATTGAATTGGAAAAAAGATCAGTGCCATTGGGCGTTGTGGCTGCCATTTATGAATCGAGACCCAATGTTACATTCGACATCGCGGCTCTGTGTTTGCGAAGCATGAATGCCTGTCTCCTTAAAGGAAGCATTGACGCGGAAAATACCAATAAGGCCGCTCTTTCCATTATCAGAAAACTGCTGCTGGAAAATGGTCTCCCCCCAGACTGCATAACGCTCCTGCCTTCCGGCAGGGAAACGGTACAGGAATTATTCAAAGCCACCAAATATGTGGATGTGATCATTCCCCGTGGTTCGGATAGTCTCATCCGTTATGTAAGGAAGAACAGCCTGGTTCCGGTAATCGAAACGGGCGCGGGAGTCTGTCATGTTTATGTGGAAGAGCACGCGAGTATGCAGAAGGCATTGAACATTGTAGTGAATGCCAAAGTATCCAGGCCTTCGGTCTGCAATGCAATGGATACGGTGCTGGTTGACCGAAAGATAGCCCCTGAATTTCTTCAGAGACTTCAAGAACTTTTCGGTGCTTATGAAGTTGAAATTTTCGCGGAAAAGAATGCCTATACTTTGCTGAAGGGTTATCCTTATCTCAAAAAGGCCAGGCCTGCCGATTTTGGCAGAGAATTTCTCAGCCTCAAGTGTGCGGTCAAAATTGTAAATAATATTGATCAGGCGCTTAGCCATATCCGGGAATATTCTACCAAACATTCGGAGGCAATTGTTTCTGAAAACAGGGAGGCCTGCGAGCGGTTCCTGAATGAGGTGGACGCGGCCACGGTTTATATGAATGCATCCACCCGCTTCACCGATGGGGAAGAATTCGGGCTGGGAGCCGAAATAGGCATTTCAACCCAGAAACTGCACGCACGTGGTCCCTTCGCATTGGAGAAACTGGTTACTGAAAAATGGATTTTGAGAGGAGAGGGGCAGGTAAGGAAATAGAGCCGAAAACTACAGGTGGACTAATCGGAAATAAAACAATTCTTTTAATAATTTACCGGTTTATGATGAGTATGAATGAAGCAATCATAAATAAGTTTTACACCGCATTTCAAAAACTTGATTATAGAACTATGTTGGACTGTTACAGTGCGGACCCGGTTTTTAATGATCCTGTATTTGGAATTCTTGAAGGAGAAGAGGTGGGCGCCATGTGGGAAATGCTTTGTAAGAATGCGAAGGATTTTTCACTCACATTTACCAATATTAAGTTGCTTGACGAGGAATATGCCACCTGCCAATGGAAGGCCACTTATCGTTTTTCCAAAACAGGCAGAAGAGTGGTCAATTCCATCAAGGCCCATATGCGCATACAGAATGGGGGAATCACCGAGCATACCGACCAATTTGATATTTGGAAATGGAGCAGGCAGGCAATGGGATTGCCGGGGCTTCTGCTGGGATGGACGGGTTTCTTTAAGAACAGCATACGTCGGAACGCCAGGAGAAACCTGGAAAAATTTATCAACTCCCGGCCGGTTGCATGATGAATTGCAAAAGCAACTGGCAATACCCACAATGCATTTTACACTAACTTAGTATTCTAAATAATTAAGGTGAAAACAATAATTATTACCGGCGCCGATGGCCATTTGGGCAGGGCCACTGTGAGGAAGTTCCTCTCAGAAGGTTATCGTGTGGTAGCGGTGGATAAATCGGGATCCAATTTGGAAATCACGCATGCAAGGGGCGAAATGGAATTGCATGCATTGGACCTTTCCAATGAAGATGCCAGTGAAAAATTTGTAAATGATATTATCGGCAAACACGGAACCATTGAAGGCGCGCTGATGCTCGTGGGCGGATTTGCCATGGGAGGAATTGAGACAACCACCGGAGAAGATTTGAAGAAAATGTATTCATTGAATTTTGAGACGGCCTATTTTCTTGCCAGGCCTTTGTTTCGGCACATGATCCAGGAAGGATATGGACGACTCGTATTTATTGGCGCCCGCCCCGCAATCATGCCCGCACAGGGGAAAGGCACTGTAGCGTATGCGCTGTCAAAATCGCTTCTTTTCAACCTGGCAGATATTCTTAATGCACAGGCAAAGGGAAAAAATGTGGTGGCCTCGGTAGTGGTGCCCAGCACCATCGATACCGAAATTAACAGGAAAAGCATGCCTGAAGCGGATCCCGGCAATTGGGTGAAGGCAGAACAGATAGCAGAGGTGCTGGAATTTATTTGTAGCGAAAAGGGATTACCACTTAGAGAACCGGTATATAAAGTGTACAATAACGGGTAACACCAGATTTCGGGTGATTATTATTCGGTGCACGGTTTCGGGATTGCAGGCCTGCTCAAAATCTAATCTAAGTTTCGGTATTTTTTACCGCTCCGCATTATCGCTTTGTTTTAAGCCACCTGCAGTCCATTCCTTAAATATTGCCGAAGCCTGGAAATTAATTAACTTGGCGAAATCAATAAGCGCCTACAGGAAGGATGGAACATGCCCACTCACACCAACATCATCATCACAAGGCCGATTTCTCTCATCTCAACAAGGCTTTCGTGATTGGGATTTCTCTCAACCTGGCTTTTGTTGTTACAGAAGTGACAATGGGGCTGATGGTTCACTCTCTTTCATTGCTTTCTGATGCGGGTCATAACCTGGCCGACGTGGGCTCCCTGGCTTTATCGCTGCTCGCATTCCGACTTCTAAGAGTGAAGTCCAATGATCAATTCACCTATGGTTACAGGAAGACGTCTATACTGGTGGCCCTCTTCAATGCCGCGGTGCTGCTGGTTTCCATAGGTGCCATAGCTTACGAGGCCATCCATCGTTTTCTGTATCCGGAACCGGTTCCCGGGTCAACTATTGCGTTAGTAGCCGCAATTGGAATAGTGATCAATGGCGCTACTGCCTTATTTTTTCTGCGCGATAAAGACAGTGATCTGAATATCAGGAGCGCATACCTGCACCTCCTTTCTGACGCGCTGGTATCGTTGGGCCTGGTGCTCGGAGGCATAATTATCTTCTATACCCATTGGTATTGGATAGATAGCGGACTGAGTATACTCATAGCCCTGGTGATTGTAATGAGCACCTGGTCTCTGCTCAAAGAGAGCCTGCGTTTATCGTTGGATGCAGTGCCGCGTGAGATCCAGGTGGAAGACATCAAGAATCTGGCCTTGCAAATTCCCGGTGTTAAAGATTTTTATCATATTCATATCTGGGCTATTTCCACATCTGAAAATGCCCTCACTGCGCATCTCGTGTTCGTGAAGGACCTGAGTTCGGACGAAGAGCAATCCATCAAGAGGCATTTGAAACATGAACTCGAACACAAGAATATTCATCATGTAACCTTAGAGACGGAGCGGGAAGGTGAAAAACCAGGAGACATTAATTGCTGATATGAGAATAGACCTAAACTGTATCCAGTATTTCAAACCCGTGGCCGGCAGAAAATCAATGTGAAGAATCAATTCTTTGTTTTTATGAATAGCTTTTTAACACGCAAAGCAATCTGATCAATAATTTTCATCATGCAAATCAGGGAACTCACGCTTAAGACATCTGTCATCAGGGAATTATATGATTTTTACGGAGGCATATTGAATTTTGAAATTGATGAGCCTTCTGAAAAGAACAAACTCATCATCAATGCCGGGAATTCAGTGCTCATTTTTGAAGCCTGCGCAACTGATGTGAAGCCATTATATCATTTTGCTTTCAATATTCCTTCCAACAAAATTGAAGAAGCCCGGGATTGGCTTAAGGAAAGAGTTGACCTGATTTGGTTACCTGATTACGAAAGCCATGTTGCGGATTTTTCAGGATGGCATGCCAAATCTCTCTATTTTTTGGATCCCGCTGGGAATATAGTAGAATTCATTTCGAGATTCGACCTGAATGATATGGTCAGGACCCCATTTTCTGAATTGCAAATCCGAAATATCAGCGAGTTGGGAATTGTATTTCCCGCACCTGCATACAAAAAGAGGGTTGAGGAACTCTTGGCCTGCCATGGTATGTCATGGTTTAATAAACAGGAGCCACAGGAGCATTTTTGTGCTTTGGGTGACGACCAGGGCCTGTTCATTGTGGTACCCGAATCCCACTTCTGGTATCCTACAACGGACTGCCCTGCAAGCCCGTCACCTCTCAAAGTAAAATATCTTGTTGGCAGCAAATTGTTTTCATTTCGGCAATAAGCCTGGAAATCCAAAGAGGCTGAGATCGAAGGCCGGCTTTTTGTTCTCAAGTATATCACTGAGTATTTCCCCGAAAGCGCTCGCGAATTTGAAACCATGCCCCGAACAAATGCTGGCGACCAAAACCCGTTCATGAAGGGGATGAGGAGAGATATGGAAGTGAAGATTGGGCGTATTGGTGTACATGCAAACCGAGGTTGACAGCAGTTGTCCTTCCGCGTCGGGAATCCATCGCCTGATCAGGGCCTTCATGGATTCGATTTCTTCATTGCCCACCACTCTGTTGATGGTATCGGGATGTGCCGGCACTCCCTCATAATGTTTCGCGAACTTGATGCCGGAGCCCAGGTCGGGGAAGCCATAGAAGATCCGGTCATGATCATAAGACCAGATGAATATTGGAAAATTTTCAGGCTGAAAGTACCGGGTATTTGATTTTGCCCCAAACCAATACAACACCTGACGTTCTACCTTAAGCGAAATTTTAAGACCGGCCAATAGCTGGTCAAGCCAGGCTCCCGCCGTGAGCAGGAGGCGATCCGCATGGTATATCCCACGAGAACTGTTTACGGTGATACTACCATTGGAAGCCTCCCAATCCGTAACAGTCTCATTGAAATGAAATGTGGCTCCATGTTTCGAAGCGAGGCGCAGGTTGGCTTCTATGCATTTTTCAGGAAACAGTATTCCCGCTCTTGGTTCCCAAATTCCGATATCATCGGAATCAGGATGAAAGGCTGGGAATCGCTCGCGAATCTGCCTGCTATCCAGTATCTCATGAGGCAGGTGATGAAGTTGGGCGCTCAATAAGGCACCTTTTAGTAACTGACTCTCTCCAGGGCCGATCATCAGGCCACCGGTTCTGAGGTACAATGATTCGCCTGTATCTCTTTCCAGCTTTTCCCAATTCTCGTATGCCTTCTGAATAATGGGAACATATTTTGGACTCTCATAATAAGCTTCTCTTATAATACGGGTAAGGCCATGCGAAGATCCAAGATTGTGAGGAGGTTCGAAGCGATCGAAGCAAAGAACCTTCCGGCCTCTCCGGGATAGTTCAGCCGCAGTGGCGCTACCCATTGCGCCGGTGCCAACTATAATTACATCGTATGTAGATTTCATATAGGATTGAAGATGAAAAGAAAGAGCTCTTACATAAGGTAAATTAAGAATTAACCATTACAAGCTGTCCTGGGAGTAAAAATTCCTGCCGAATTCTTTTAAATAAATGAGTTCAGATATTCCATTCATTTTGCTTGCAAAAAAAAAGGACTTTCCATATATTGATTACCTTATTGTCTTCAACCCAAAACCTTTCCATCATGAAAAATGCTGCGTTAACCACCATGTTGATGTTTATTATGGCATCAGTCTCCTCGCAAACGAGTTTTCAAAAAGGCTATATCATCCATAAAAATACTGACTCCATCCCTGGCCTCATAAAATCAATTCCTTACCCTGAAATGACCCATCATATCTTTTTTAAGGCTGGTGATGGAGCATCTGAACAGCAATTGACAGCCGGGGATATTCGTTCCTTCGGATTTGAAAACGGGATCCGCTTTGATGCCATTCAATTCACAGACGCGATGGATAGTAATAGAGTGAAGAATGAATTCGGAAAATTAATTTTGAAAGGATATTATGACCTTT
>CALFNL010000319.1 GCA_937902875.1 uncultured Bacteroidota bacterium
AAATATGTTTCCATGAATTTGGCGGTAAAACCATAATATTGCCTAACCGCTTTTTTTTATGGGAATAAAGTTACTTCCGACCAATATTCGAGAGAAATACGAAGTGCATGAATGGAAACATGCATCTGCGATTTTGAAAATTGATTTCCCTGATGAATGGCAAGATATAATTGAATTACTAAGCGAATTTAGGCTTTGCAAAAGCTGGATTGCTGAGGGTGGGGGCAGAAAATCAAAAGTATCTTCTGCAATAGATCAGTTTTTATATCTGAAAGAATGGCGTGAAAAAGAATTTGCGACCTCAGTGAAAGTGGATGAAAATGTTATGGACTCGCCAACTCACAAGGTGGATTGCTTCAAAAACAGGGTGGCTTTAGAAATCGAATGGAATAATAAGGATCCATTCTTTGATAGGGACTTGAATAATTTTAGATTGCTTTTCGACTTAAGAGCAATAAGTGCTGGCATAATCATAACCTGATGCGATCATTTGCAGGAAATTTTTGATGAAATTGGGAGAGGATCGTCGTATGGTTCTTCTACTACACATATTTCAAAACTGCTTCCTCGTATCGAGGGAGGAAGTGGTGGTGGTTGTCCTTTATTAGTATTCGGAATTTCAAAACTTCTCTATAATGCAAATTGCTAAATCCAAAGTTCTGCCAAACGCTGCTGAGGATTTTATTAGTTGTGTTCCCCGGAAGGAATATGGGACGATTTTAGCGGACCCGCCTTGGAGATTCAATAATCGCACGGGAAAAGTTGCTCCTGAACATAAAAGATTGAACAGATATGATACTTTGTCGCTGGATGAAATAATGGAGATTCCGGTTTCGAAAATTGTTGGAGAGAATAGTCATTTGTATTTATGGGTTCCTAATGCCTTGCTGCAGAAGGTCTTAAAGTAATGAAAGCGTGGGGATTTCAATACAAATCAAATTTGGTTTGGCACAAGATTAGAAAAGATGGAGGGCCCGATGGCCGAGGTGTCGGATTTTATTTTAGGAATACTACAGAAATAATCCTTTTTGGCATCAAAGGCAAGATGAGAACATTGCAGCCGGGCAGAAGCCAGGTTAATATTATCAAGACTCAGAAGCAAGAGCATTCCAGAAAACCAGATGAATTGTACAATATTATCGAAAAGTGCAGTTCCGGCCCTTTCCTCGAAATATTCGCACGCGGCAAGAGGCCAGGCTGGGAAGTATTTGGAAATCAATCTAAAGAATACCTTATTGAATGGGATGCTTATAAGGATAATAGCCTGGTAAAAAAAACAGGCAAGCCTGAAATACTGGAATTAAATCATAAACAGTCATTCGCTTCTTTAAAGAAAGCAAAATAGACTTAGTTCTGGATATGTCTTCTCAGCCCAGTTCTAAATGCAATTCCTCATTCCAGTCTATCAAAAAGTGACAGGATTAAACTTCATAAGCAGTTCGCTCATAAAGAATCGATGCATGAGCTGGAAGTAAATAGTTTCGGTCCGTGATGACACAGACCGTTACGGAGGAAACGATCTAAAACGGAGAACCAAACAAATTCGGAGATATAATTATCACAACTGAAATATTTCTTTTGCCGCGCGAAATGTATTGCAGTGTGCCTCCACAATGATCCTGATATCGGCCGAATATCCACCTCCCATCGCCACCGCCACAGGTGTTTTATAATCTTTACAAAAATGAAATACCATTTCGTCCCTCTGCCTGCATCCCTGCATGGAGATTTTTAGCTTTCCATATTTATCCGTCTCCAGAATATCAACGCCGGAAAGGAAAAAAACAATATCAGGTTTTAATGATTGAAATAAGTGAATGAGATTCTTTTCGAGTAGAGATAAATACCCGGCATCTCCCATGCCATCGGGCAGGGCTATATCCAGGTGGGATTTTTCTTTATGGAAAGGATAATTATGCGCGCCATGCATGCTAAAAGTGAATACACGAGGCTCCTGTTCAAAAATCTTTGCCGTGCCATTGCCCTGATGTACATCAAGATCAATGATCAGGATCTGCAAGCCTGGATTTTGATGCAGCAAATAATTGGCGGCAATGGCAAAATCATTCAGGAGGCAAAATCCTTCTCCCCGGTCTGCATATGCATGATGGGTGCCTCCGGCCACATTGAGCGCCACACCCTGGATCATCGCGTGGATACAGCAGTTAATCGTACCCTGTGCAATCATGATCTCGCGGTGGGTAAGCTGTAGCGACTGGGGAAAACCAATCTTTCTTTGTTCGGAAGCACTGAGTGCTTGATTCTTCAATTTATTGAGGTAGTCCCGCTCATGCGTCCATAATAGAACCTCATCGGCACAAGGCTCTGGAGCAAAAATATTTTCAATACTGATACTGCCTTCATACAAAAGCTGTTCTGGTATCAATTCGTATTTGATCATGGGGAAGCGATGACCCTCGGGGAGTGGATGGGCATAAACAGGGTGATATGAAATGTAAATGGACAAGAAAGAAATAAATTAAAATGCCATGAGCTCGTCTTCCACAATGGCGAATACATCGTCTTCTTCGTCGGGCTCGATCAGTATGAATCCCGTAAATAAACTGAATGCGGGTAGCGTGCAATATGATTTTGAAAAATGAAAGCAGGGAAAACTCAGGGCCTGCTTTCCCATTCCCCTGATACCGATACCAGGATGAATATGCCCCGAAAAAGTGAAAGTGGCAATTCCTTCAGAGCCTGTCTTAAAATCTGGGTTGCCCAACTGCAGGTCATGACGAAAAGAAAAATTTCCGATTCGCATTTCTTCGGGGTGCAGGGTAATATTACAGTCTTTATACCATTCCCCATCCAGGATATCATGATTGCCTTTTACCAGGTGAAATGGTAATTGGCTGAAATCATTTCTCCATTTTCTGAAAAGATTTAATTCCTTATTCGATTCACTATGGAACATATCACCCACGATAATGATCTGTGCGGGTTTGAAGAATTGAATCAGGGCAATCAGGCGTTGGAGATCCTCCTTAAAAACTGTTTGGGGAACGGCGATCCCGGATTTCCTGAAATGGCCGGTCTTTCCAAAATGAAGATCTGATATTATCAAAGCCCGCTCTTCTTCCCAAAACAGACATCGCTGATGCGATAACCAGAATGTTTGTCCCGATGACTGATATTTAAAAGGTGGATTCAATGGGTGATGTAATTGGTCTGCAAATCTAAGCCAGGATGGTGGAACTTGCTTGAAAGAATCCAGGCAAAGTTCTTTAGCATCCGGCATCTGCAATATCGTACTTGCGGGGCCTTTATATGAACAGCTTGGCAGGGACTGGTCTGCAGCCTAACGTAAATCTTTGTTCTTATGAGTCAGTTAATACTTGTTTGAAGGCGGAAGATTATTTTTTTGAATGATGGATTGCCGGATATCATTTGACCAGTCAACCAGTAATTTTATTTGCTGGTCAGACAGGCTGGCATCTTTATGCACCCAGGTATAACTATTGAGCGGCATGTCCTTTTCTTTTACTTTTTCAGCAGTTTCCTTCATTATATGAGCCGCTTTCTCAGGTTCATAGGAGCCGAATTCAGAAAAATTCAGATCGTGCTTCCCTTCGTTTATATGGTTTTGCATCCACCAGCCCACCGGTTGTATATTGGTGTACCAGGGATAAACGGAGTTATTGCTGTGGCAGTCATTACAGGCTACACTAAGGAGATGTTGCACACTGTCGGGTACAGAATACAGTTTACTAATATCATTGGCTGAGATTGTGTTGGAGATATTGCGGGAGGGCCTCATGAATTGTATCAGCACCAACACCAGAACCAATCCGTATAAAATTTTTCTGCGCATTCAAATAAATTTAGAGCAAATTAGGAAACTTAGGTATTCAATATGATGATAAATATCATTAGAATTCAGGAAAACTGCTTTTCTGCCAATAAAATCATCTCCGGTTTGCCCACATCGACAAGAATATCACCCGAATGGTCATAGGCCAGGATGGGATGATTCCCCGCGAGTCGCAGATAGAGATCCACCAGGGAGAATTTGCCCTGCTCTTCTATCAGAGGGAATATGCGCGGATTTATCATCTGTATCCCGCTGAATGCCTTTGAAATATAATCTTCTGAAGGTAGGGAAATTCTTTCCTGCCGGCTCATGCTGTTTTTCCAGCCGCATAGCTGCCCTTCTCCATTGAACAGAAAATTTCGGGACGAAGCCCTGTCGGTAACGGCCAGGGATACCAGAGGATCATGCAGTTCATGGAATTTTTTGAAGGCGGGGATATTGAGATTCGTCAGAATGTCTACGTTCATAACCAGGAAGGGTTGACCATCATTGAAGAACCAGGAAGCTTTTTTCAGGCCACCCCCGGTTTCCAGCAGTTCTTCTGTTTCCCGGGAGATGAGGATTTTGCAGCCGAAATTGTCATTGGCTTCCAGGAAGCCGGTTATCTGCCCTGCAAAATGATGCACATTTATTATGATTTCTGAAACGCCGGCAAATCTTAAGTATTCAATATTCCTTTGCAGCAGTGATTTATTGTTCACCTGGGCAAGCGCTTTGGGGTGGTGATCGGTAAATGGTCTAAGCCTGGTGCCCAGTCCTGCGGCAAATATCATGGCCCTCATAGCTATTTGTTTATCCAATTTTTTGCTTCCTGTTCCAGGTGATATACTTCCGGTTGCAGTCCGAATTTTTCTTTAATGTGCCGGGCAAGGTTTTCGGCCGCGAATACACTTCTATGCTGGCCTCCCGTGCAACCGAAATTCACGGCCAGGTTTTCAAATCCTCTCTTGATATAATCTTCAACTGAAATATCCACGATGCCATATACATGCTGCAGGAAGGCGGGCATTTCACTTTGCTGCATGAGGAAATCCTGCACTTGTTTGTCGAGCCCGGTGAGATTCTTGAATTCTTCATACCTGCCGGGGTTGTGCAGTCCCCTGCAATCAAATACGAATCCGCCTCCGTTTCCATTTTCATCCGGCGGCAAAGCCCTGCGATAAGAAAAGCTGTTGATCCTCACCTTTAATTTACAGTCTGCGCCGGCCCTGGTGGTTTCAAATTTTTGAATGATACTGTCTTCAACTATCAGGTTCAATAATTTTTGAAGTTCGGGCAAACGGATGGGGATCCGTTTATTTTGAAGGAACCAGCGCAGTTGCTTCAATGCATAGGGAATGCTGGAAATGAAATGCGCCTTTCTTTCAAACAGACCTCTGAATCCGTAGGCCCCCAGTGTTTGCAACATCCTGATCAGCACAAAACCATCGTAGCTGTCTAGAAAATCTTTTTTTGAGAGTGCATTGCCGAGAAGCTGATTAACCCGCTCAAAATAATAGTCCACCAGCTCATCCTTCCATTCATATGGCAGCGCGGCGCGGGCCTGCCAAAGCATGGATGCCACATCATAGTGTAAGGCTCCCTGCATGCCACCCTGGAAGTCTATGAAATAGATCTGTCCTTCCTTCACCATGATATTCCTGCTCTGGCAGTCGCGGTGCATGAAATAGCGGGATTCTTCCTGCATGAGATAACTGCTGAGTAATTCAAAATCGTTCAATAACAGGTTCTTGTCGTAGGGGAGGTCGAGTGCCCTCACAAAATAATACAGGAAGTATAGTAAATCAGAATAAATCGCCTGCTTGTCGAATGAACGGGTGGCTATGCAATTTGTATAATCCAGTTGTTGACCTCCTTCCACCTGTAGCCTGGCCAACTGGTTAAAAGTTTCCCGGTACAGCCCTTTTACGTAGTCATCATAACCATGTTGCTGGATGAGATCAAACAATGAAATATCTCCCAGGTCGCTCTGTATATATCTTCTTTTTTGCCGGTCAACGAAAAGAATTTCCGGAACCGCCAATTGCTTTGAATGAAAATGTGTGGCAAACTCTATGAAGGCATTATTCTCGGCGATATTGTTTGGATTATTGGTGACGATATATGATCCGCTTCCTGCAATTACCCGCAGGTACTGCCGGTTACTGCCTGCCTGTTTCAATACGGTCACTTCAGCCGCTGGCTCATTTCTCCAGGTTTCGAAAAAATCTTTGATCTCGGCAATGAGGTCAGACATAGTCACGATTTAATGGGTAAAGATAAGAACTGCCAAAGAACTCAGGGCCAGCCATTAGGTCCTGGTTCTTACCGGCATATTCAATTGCTGTTGCATTCTCTTAACTCTGTCTTCAAGCCTTTCGGAAGACAGGTTTTCCCGCATGCTGTCTACTTTCAAGGGGAAACAAAACGGGGTGAGGGATCGGGGAAAATTAATGATGATCCTGGATTCCTGCACGCGTTTCAGCATCTGGCGCAGGCGCAGTTCCTCCATTTGTTGGTCGAGTACTTCACGGTAGGCCTGTCTGAGCAGGAGATTATTGGCTTCATATTCACTGAATACTTTGAAAAGCAGGGAAGCGGAAGATTGCAAATGCCGGGCCTTCTTATATTCTCCGGGAAAGCCCTGGAAAATGAGGCCTCCAATTACGGCGATATCCCTGAATTTTCGTTTGGCCATCTCAGTTGAATTGACGCTTCTCTGAATATGTTCAAGTAATTTATCGGCACTGAATAGTTCATAAACATTGCTATCGTCTACCGGTATGGGTTGATCACTCAGCAATTCAAAACCATAATCGTTCATGGCAAAGGAAAAGGTGATTGGCGTGATTATGCTGATGCGGTAAGCGAGGATTGCCGCCATGGCCTCATGAACCAGTCTGCCTTCAAATGGATAAACGAAGAGATGGAATCCGTCGCCGGTCTCAATTTGTTCTATCAGCAATTCATCGGCACGAGGAACATGAGAGAGCCTTGCCTGCAATTGAAACAATGGTTGCAGCACTTCCAGTTCAGGATCCTTTAGTTTTTTGACCACGGGATTCTGGATCAGGGACGCGGATTCATAGTCAGCGCCCTCAAATTTCACAGGGGTAAAGGCGTAAGTTTCATTAAATTTCTCACGAAGCTTCTTGCCCAGGTTGGCAGAAAGCGGCATCCTGCCTCCCTGCCAGCTAGGTACCCGGGATTTCTTTGAATTGGATTTTCTTACCAGCACTGTCATGTCTTTGATAGCAACCAGCTCCAGGTTTCTGCCCGCCAGCGTAAAAACATCTCCCGGTTCCAGCCTGGAAATAAACCATTCTTCAATCACACCAATATATCCACCCGAAAAGAATTTTACTTTCATCATGGATTCACTCACTATGGTGCCAATATGCATGCGATGCCTCATGGCGATCCTGCGGTTGGTAATTCGGCACAATCCGTCAATCAGCTCTACCTTTCTGAATTCATCGTATTGTTTAAGCGCCGAGCCTCCTGCGGTTACAAAATTCAGGATCTCCAGCCATTCTTCTTCGGTCATTTCGCTGAAGCAATAAGTGCTTTTCAGTTGGGGATACAACTCCTCAGGCCTGAACCCATCCGATATGGCCAGGGTACAGATGTATTGAATAAGAACATCGAAGCAGAGTAACATTGGTTCGCGGCTTTCTATGAATGACTCCGCAATCGCCTCCTTGAGTGCCGCGGCTTCAACCAGCTCCAGGGAATGCGTGGGCAAAAAATAAATCTTGCTTACGGAATCGGGCTGGTGACCGCTTCTGCCGGCTCTTTGCAGAAACCTTGCCACTCCTTTGGGCGATCCAACCTGTATAACGGTCTCGACTGGCCGAAAATCAACGCCAAGGTCGAGGCTGGCCGTGCATACCACGGCCTTAAGTTTGCCCGCATGCAGTGCCTCTTCCACCCAAATTCGCAGGTCATGCTCTATGCTGCCGTGATGCAGCGCGATGGCGCCTGCGAGGTCGGGCGACTCCTGAAGAAGGGCCTGGTACCAGGTTTCGCTCATGCCCCTGGTATTGATAAATATTAAAGTGGTACTGCTCTGATGGATGATTGGGATCACTTTGTGGATCAGCTTGAGGCCCAGGTGTCCCGACCAGGGATAATTTTCAATTTCATCGGGTATGATGGACTCCACTTCGGTCTTCTTGTTAAGCCTGGCTTTTACAATGACCCCTTGGCCCGGAATAGCTGACAATAGAACTTCCCTGGCCTGATCGAGGTTGCCGATAGTTGCCGAAATGCCCCAAACCTGTTTCCTGGCTTCCCCAATCCTCAACAGTCGGGATAGTGCCAATTCAACCTGCACGCCGCGTTTGCTCCCCAATAATTCATGCCACTCGTCAATGGCGATTATTTTCAGTGTGGAAAATATTTCGGCATAGCCTTTTTGGGCAAGCAGCAAATGAAGACTCTCAGGAGTGATTATAAGCACTTCCGGCATCCGTCTCCTTTGTTTTTGGCGTTCGCCGGTTTCCGTATCGCCATTACGGATTCCCACCTCCCAGCTCATGTTCAATTCTTCAATCACTTCTTTCATGGCCCTTCCCACATCTTTTGCCAATGCCCTCAGTGGAGTGATCCAAAGCAATTGCAGTCCGTTTTTTAACTTCGACTGATATGTATCGGGATGCCGATTGATAAAATCTATGAGGGCCCCCAGGAATATGGAGAATGTTTTGCCGCAGCCGGTTGGCGCATTCACGAGGCCGCTTTCGCCATCAAGAATCTGCTGCCAGCTTTCTTCCTGGAATGCAAAGGGCCGGAGGCCATTACCGCGCATCCACCCGTCAATAATCCCATAACCTATGGTTTCGTTTACTCGCAATGGCTTCTATAGTGTTTTCAGGTATTCGATAACGGCTTTTCTATCACAATCACTCAGGTGATCGCCAAAATAATGACCAATATTACTATAACCGGGGAGATGGGTATCATAGATGTTTTTGCCGCCGCCATTTGACAATTTCTGGTATTTCCAGCCCAGCTTATCGTAGTCATATTCCGTCTTGTCAAAATTTCTGGTCCAGTATTCGGGGCGCAATTCTGAATTCAAAACAGCTTCAATGGTAGGCACAGATCCATTGTGGAAATAAGGAGCTGTTATCCAAACCCCATCCAGGGGCGGAGCAATATATCCATTAAAAGGCACAAGTTTTGCGGGATGGGCTCCTTTGGAAAACCAACTCTGGTTGAACCATGAAACCAGGTCAGAATACTGGTAATTGCTTCTGTTCAACATAGAGTCAGTGCCAATAGTCGATTCGGGTATGAGCAGGTTGGGGTAGCTTCCATTTTCTCCATAAGTGCCATGGCATTGACTGCAGGTTCCATTGAACACGATGCGGCCTTTCCCGGCCAGGGAACTATCAATGGGATAAGGATAGGCTGGAGGCTGGATGCTGAAGATATAACTCAATACGTCATCCATGCGTTGATCCACCCTGTTTGCATGCAGGGTATCGCTCACCGTTAGTAATGTGCTGCCCATGAGAAATCTTCCAAAATCACCTCTCCCGAATCCATTATAGAACATGGCATTTTTTTTCCGGAGCATCCACCATGCCGGCACATCGGTAGGAATTACCTCTTCAGGAATATCGAAGGCAGGCTCATCCTGCCATTTGAGTGTGGTGGAGTCTCTATGCGCGATCAATAGAATGGCCAGGCGGTCGGCAGGATTCACGCCACGCACATCGGTAAATAGTTTATCCCCGATGGCCAGACCCACATTGATGAACTCCTTAGCTGCCTCGTATTTCTTCTTATGCAATTTCAAATAGGTGAGGCCTATCCTTTCGAAAACTTTGGAATTCAATTTCTGATCCTTCGTAAAATCGCCTGTAGAATTGCCAAGACCAATGATCAATTGCCCGTTGAACGACTGGGCATGACATTGCAGACAATTGGGAACAACAATATTTTCACCATTGGGAGCTTTCACCACATTAAAATCGTAGCGCACATCCGCATTCAAACTATCACGTTCAAGGAAATTATTGGCTGCCTTACCAAAGGCCAATCTGTAGAGGCTGAGAGGGAGGCCGCTGTTGACATAGTCCCCGGTAATAATATATTTCAAACCATCCTTCGCATCTCCGGTTCTTTGGGGTGACGGAGGTACGGTAACGGGCTTTTCACCCGGATGGAATGCAATGCTAAATGCAAGACTGCCGGCCAGCAACACCAGTATGAAAAACCATTTTTTCATTCGGCAATTTCCATAAAATTAACGCAATTGCACTAACTACACAATCAGAACCCGGGTACCTGTTATGATCCCAGACACTCCTCTGCCTTATTACACATGGATAAAGGTGAAGGCCATGCAAAAGCGTAATTTTCTTTTCAAGGCCTGAGTTCTTCTAATGTTTGATATAATCTGCTAATTAACGCGTAACAACATTCCGTTGATCCTCGTTACCATATAGACCCGCCTATTTTCATAATAATCGGGGGCCGTACTGGTCTTGCTCCAGAATATAGGCTTGAAATCATATTCGGTGAGCAGGCGGAAACTCCTGTCATTAAGATTAGATAATAAGCTGCTGTCATATTTGGCCAGAAGCCTTGAAAAATAATAGGTCACTTCATAACCCTTATATGCCATATCAGTTGGCCTGCTGTAAGTCATTTTGCCATAGGTCTTAGTGAACTGAGTGCTCCATGCGTCCTGACCAGGGTTGAAGAATGAACTGGAATAAATGATGGGAAGGTTCTTGTATTCAGGTTTCAGAACTTCTTTGATATTATCCCAGGTAGGCATGCCCACCAGCGTTAACTGGTAGTTGTTGAGAAGGGTAGCACTTTCTTCGCAGAGGGTCTTTCCAAAGTTTTCATCGAGGCTTCCACAAATGATGATATTCTCACGCAAACTGTCCAGGTATGGAGCGAGGTCATTGCCTGTAAAATCATCCTTAAGGGTTACAGTTTGATAGTTCATCAAATTGCCGGTGGAGGTGGTGTTTAATGACTTGAATACATCGGTTACCCTGTCGTCCTGTACATTATTTCTCCTCACCAGTATCATATTATGGGTGCTGAGATTGCGCAATACAAAATTATAAATGGTTTGAAGATGTGTGTTCAATTTTGAATTGACTATTACCACAAAGGGATTACCCGTGAGGCCTCCGTCGTTAGGATAAGTGGCAGATATGAAAGGAATATTTTTTTGTTTGGCTAACGAGGCTAACTGAAGGTACTCTACGCCGCTTACGGATCCGATGATGAGTTGAAAGCTGTCTAATCCTTCTTCCTGCACTACCCTACTGATATTTCCTTCGGAACCCCTGGTATCAAAAACCTTTATTTCAAGGCGCAGTCCATCTTTTTCAAGGGAGTCCAGCGCGCAATATACTCCCTGGTAAAATTCCAAACCAGGAGATATATATCTTGGAATGGTCTTGTCGAAGCGATAGCCTCCTGAGGCGTCGAAGGCCGAATCGAGATATAGAGGCACAAAAATGGCGATCCTGTGTATTTTCGAAGAGTCTTCCTGTGCAAAGGAATGGCTTGCTATCAGGGAAATTACCATTGAAAGGACCAGACTTGCCTTCTTCATAGTGTATGCGTTTGTATTGAGACGGGCTATTCCCACTCAATGGTTGCAGGGGGTTTGCTGCTGATATCGTACACAACCCTGTTTATGCCCCGCACCCTATTGATAATCTCACTCGAAATATGTGCCAGGAATTCGTAAGGCAAATGGGCCCAGTCTGCCGTCATGCCGTCTACAGAGGTCACGGCCCTTAAGGCAACTGTGAATTCATAAGTTCTCTCATCGCCCATTACACCCACGCTTCTAACAGGTAGCAATATGGCTCCGGCCTGCCAGACTTTGTCATAAAGGCCAAAGGATTTGAGACCTTCCACATAAATCGAGTCGGCTTCCTGGAGCATCCGCACTTTCTCCTCAGTTACTTCACCAAGGATCCTGATGGCAAGTCCGGGACCGGGGAAGGGATGCCTTGCAATCATTGTGGTGGGAATACCGAGTTCAAGACCCACTTTTCTCACTTCATCCTTAAACAGGTATCGGAGGGGTTCTACCAATTCCATTTTCATTTTGTCGGGTAGCCCCCCTACGTTATGGTGGGATTTTATTGTTACGGATGGTCCGTGCACCGAAACACTTTCAATTACATCGGGGTAAATGGTTCCCTGGCCGAGTAATTCAATTCCCTCGAGTTTTCTTGATTCCTCGTCAAATATTTCAATAAAGGTCTTGCCGATGATCTTCCTCTTTTCTTCGGGATTTACCTTGCCCGCCAGCCTGGTATAGAAATGTTCTTTAGCGTCAACGCCTTTTACATTCAGACCTATTTGCGAATAGGTATCCAGCACCTGCTGAAATTCATTCTTTCGCAACACCCCGTTGTCCACAAAAATTCCAAAAAGATTTTCACCAATTGCTCTGTGAATTAGGGTAGCCGCTACCGTAGAATCAACGCCGCCGCTAAGCGCCATGATCACTTTCCGCTTGCCGATCTGCTTCTTTAAGCCGTTGATAGTATCCTCGATAAAATGCTTGGGGGTCCAATCCTGCTTACAGCCGCAAACTCCTACCAAAAAATTACTTATAATCTTCTTTCCGAATTCGGAATGATATACTTCAGGGTGAAACTGGAGGCCATAAATTATGTTAGTGCCGCTCCCGTTTTTTCTGAATGCGGCAACGGGAATGGAATCTGTTGTGCCCAATAGTTCAAAATCTGGCGGAGTTTCCAGGATGGTATCACCATGACTCATCCATACCTGCGAATGGACCGGTACTCCCTTCCACATCACGTCTTCTTTTTTAACAGTTAGGATGGCCCTCCCAAATTCTCTCTTCTCAGATTTTTCTACACGGCCTCCATAGCTCTTGGCAGTGAGTTGCGCTCCGTAACAAATCCCCAACACAGGCCTCTGTTTGCTGATGGCCTGTATGTTTACCTTTGGCGCATTTTCATCATTCACTGAAAAAGGAGAGCCTGAAAGGATTACGCCTTTCAATTCCGGAACAAATTCAATGGGTTTATTAAATGGAGCAATTTCGCAGTACACATTCGCTTCTCGCACAGCCCTGGCAATCAATTGAGTATATTGGGAACCAAAATCGAGGATCAGGATCTTTTCTGTCATGGTGCCGCAAAGTTAGCAATTGGAGGGGAATTGAGAGCCCTGAGTTTGCAAGCCATGTGGGCATTGATCTTTCAATCATCCTGCTCGAATACAGCCAGGATGGATGTATCAGTAAAGAAGAGAACTTTAGAGCGCAGGGAAAGCAGGTCCAAAAGGAGAAAGATATATGTCTGATTTTTCTTTGAAGAAAAGTAACAGACGGTTTGCCATTGTAGTTTAATTTTTCAATTTTTGTCTCTTAAATCTATCGGCATGAAAAAAATGATATTGCTTTTCTGCGCCTTTGTTACCATCACATCCTGCTATTACCGTTCTGTAAGAGGCAATGGCAATGTGCAAACCCAATCCAGGAATATCGGTCAGTTTTCCGGCGTGAGCCTTTTGGGATCCATGAATATTATATTGCAGAAGGGAGATAAAAATGAAGTGGAGCTAAGTGCCGAAGAAAATATTCTACCCTATGTTGAAACATACGTGGAAAATGACAGACTAATTGTAAAATTTCGGGACAATGTGAATGTCACCACCCATGAGGATGTGGTGGTTAAAGTTACTACTCCAAGAATCCGTGAAATTGTACTCACTGGCTCGGGCGATATTCAGAGCGAGTCCAAATTTGTGAGTGATGACAGGGTGAAGATTGACCAAACGGGCTCGGGGAATGTGAAGTTGGATCTCAGCGCACCTGCTGTGGAGGTGAGTATCAAGGGCTCTGGCGATGTGGACCTCCAGGGTGAAACCAGGGAAGCCAAATTTGAATCCATGGGGAGCGGCAATATCAATGCGGGTGCTCTGAAATCGGAATCCACGGATGCTCATATTTTGGGTAGTGGTGATATTCACGTTTTTGCGAGCATAAAACTGAATGCCAATATCATGGGTAGCGGAAATGTTACTTATAAAGGCGGAGGAGCAGTTACTCAGCATGTGATGGGTAGCGGAGAAGTGAGTAAGGACGAAGAATAACTCATCCACAGATGCCGGATAAATGTCAGGATTCTATAGCAACGCCCACAGTTTATCTGAATCAGGGAAGCCTGAAGGGTACACTGAGTTCATAGAGATAATCAATCCTTCGATTGTGAGATATTGCGGGAGCCCATTGTCTTACCGATTTTATCATTCGGATCACCTCCTCCGACAATAATGGATTCGGCGAATTAATGATATTTATGCTTTTCAGTTTCCCTTCCTTATTGATCAGGAATTCGAGATTCACGCTTCCTTCTATTCTTTGATTCATGGCTGCAGGAGGATAATATAGATTGGCCATCAGATAATCTTCAAAACTGCCTTCCACACTGTCTGCTGTGGGATGAGGCCGGGTTAGCAGGGCGCAGGTGAAACCGGTGGCCTTACCGGTTGAATCATAGCAGCTAAGGTCGGCCAATTTCCCTTCGCGATACATTTCATGGGTAGCGATATTTCCATTGGAATGAAACCATTGCCAGACGCCTGTGTTCAAGTCATTGAGATAACTGCCTTCACTTTCAAGCGTGCCATCATTGTACCAGGATTTCCATTTACCGGTCTTGCGGCCTTTGTCAAACTCGCATGAATCTTTCACCTGTCCATTGTCATGCCACTCAACATAAATGCCGTCTGGCACGGCGAATAATTGTTGATTATTGGTGTTGGCTAAATTGGTAAACCTGGTAATGGCGAGGTCCATAGGAAGGTCGGGCAAAGAATATCCAGATCCGGAATAAGTAATCTTGTATTGAAGATTGCCATTGGGGTGATAGCCTCTCCATTCTCCAAAACAGCGATTGCTCCTCACCATTCCCGAGTCGGCGATTGTGCCAGTTTTATTCCATCTCCTGAAATAACCATTGATCCTGTTCTCAAGATATTCTGTTGTTAGAATTGCCGTACCATCTTCATTGTATATTGAGAACTCGCCATCGCGGGTGTACAACGACTTATCCTTGTAAGATGCTCTCATCATTACATTTCCCTTGTCATACAGCACTGTGGCTATATAATGGTCGGCCTTTCTGGTAACCAGCGCCTGAAAAACAGCGCCCTTTTTTTCAGTGGCCATCAGGTTTTCGTTCAAATACCTTTTCAAAGTATCCTGGGCCAATGCTGACCCCACTGCCATGAGGGAAAGAATTAGTAATAATGCTTTCATTTGTTAAATATAATTCAAAGCAGGCTAATGAAAGAAATTGTAAAAAGTGAAGATTTATTTAAACCTGAAGGCAGGTATTAGCAGGCAGAGAATTGACGGTTGTTTAAATACCGTTGCGGCGGGAATAAGATTTTTTTTCTTCGACTCTTTTTTCAATATTGCGCTGCTCAAAGGAGCGGGGACTCCTATGATTTATGAAAGTAACAGGATTCACATTTATCAGGAATGCTATCATTTATGACTACCCGGTGGTGGAGGCCATCAGGTCCATACTGCCTCTATGCGATGAAGTGGTAGTGGCTGTTGGCCGCTCCGATGACGCAACCCTTGAACTGGTGCAGCAGATTGATCGCGAAAAAATCAGGATCATTCCAACCGTATGGGATGATAGTCTCCGGGAGGGCGGGAGAGTGCTTGCCCTGGAAACCGACAAGGCCTTCGGCTCCATTGCAGAAGATACGGACTGGGCGTTCTATATTCAGGGCGATGAAGTAGTGCATGAAAAATACATGGATACTATTTACGCGGCCATGAAAAAATGGAAGGATCATGGAGAGGTTGACGGCTTGTTGTTCAATTACCTGCATTTCTATGGTTCCTATGATTATGTGGCCGGTTCACCCCGTTGGTACGGCAAGGAAATCAGGGTGATCCGTAACAATCCTTCAATTTATTCTTACAGAGACGCTCAGGGTTTTCGTAAGGGGAATAATGAAAAATTGCGTGTGAAACCTATTGACGCATGGATCTACCATTATGGATGGGTAAAATATCCGAAAGCCATGCAGCGCAAGCAGGAGAATTTCTCCAAACTTTGGCACAACGATGCCTGGGCCGAAAAGAATGTGGCTAAGGCCGAAGAATTTGACTATTCCAATATTGACTATCTTCTGCCCTTCAATGGCACACATCCCAAAGTGATCCAGGAGAGAATCAACCAGAAGAACTGGAAATTCGATTATGATATTTCGCAAAATAAATTACCCCTCCGTTACAAAGCGAAGCTATTCCTGCGGAAATATATGGGCATGGATTTCGATTACAGGAATTATGTGATCATTTAATTTCCGGCTAATCTATTTTCAATCACCTTCTTCAATCATCAATGAGTAACCCTGTACACCGGATAGCGGAGATGGTCGGGCTCATAATAGGGTGAATTTTTGAAAATAAAATTGAGTTGTGCCCGGCCATTCTTTGCAAAAGCGGAATCTGCTGCCTTTAGTTTCGCGAGTTTAGCCTGGAGTTCGGGGTGATTCTTCAGGTATTCTTCCGCCGTTTCCTCAAATACATAATCACTATAGCCCTCCTTCTGGCCAAGTATGGCGTCGAAAAAATTCCAGGCAAAAAATGAATCCCCGCCCTGTGGTTCCAGCACTTCCATCAAATAGCGATTCGCTGCCTGGTTCATGGGTATAGAATAGTCCCCCTTTCTGAAAGACATTTTTCGAATTTCAATACTGGTCTTCACTGCGCTGTTTATATGGTGTCCCTCATAGGCACGGGGAAGACTCTTGTAGTCTTCAACATGGTAAATTTCCACTTCCACCATGGTATCTTTCAAAAATGGGATCATATTCACCTGGTTGGCTTTCAGAATCTCAATCACCTTCCACCAACCCTGCGGAATGATATATGCAACAGGCTTGCTGATGATGATTCCGGGTTTGTATTCATTATAAAATTTCACGTTCTTCTCAAAGGGGCGGCTTCTGTCGTAATACAATCTGGGCTGGCCGGAAATATTGCTGGGTTTATGTTCAACGGCAAAGCCTCTGAAGTCAATTTCTTTGTATTTATCGCGGTCCGGTTCCCAGCTAATTGGGAATTCATTTTGCGATTTCGCGAGAGATTTTGTTTGATTCCTAATTGTACGGATCGTTGCAGCATTCTCATGCGTGAAGCGAATGAAACACTCCATGAGTGCATAAGTGGCCCTGACTCTTTGCGCAAATGGCTTCAGCATATGGGTCTCGGGCATGAAGGCCAATGTTCCCCATAGTGCTGCATAGCCACTGGAAAAGCGGGGACTGTCGAAGAATTCCGGCCAACCCGATTCCGGAGTATCTTCAAATGCATTTACATAAGGCACGAGGTCATATCCTTTTTCTTTCATCAGCGAATAAATGGCGGGCTCCAGGGTATTGTTCAAATAGGCTCCGAGCGGGCCACCGAGTTTATTGTGCTGCGAACTTAGCAGACTTATCACATGCTGGTAATCGGCTCCATCGCTTACGTGGTTGTCTATTAATATATCAGGATCCAGGAAATGAAAAATGCGGGCAAATGAACGGGCTTCTTTGGAATCATTCTTGATGAAATCGCGATTAAGGTCGAGATTCTGCGAATTCCCCCTGAAGCCAAATTCTTCCGGGCCATTCTGATTAACCCGGTAATTGGCACTGCGATTCAGGCATCCACCAATATTATAAACCGGGATGATTGCCAGAACAATATTTTCAGGTAATGCCATTTTGCCTGTGGCTATATCTCTTGCCAATAACATGCTGGCATCAATGCCATCGGGCTCCCCGGGATGAATACCATTATTGATGAGCAAAATACTTTTTTGTTTCTTATGCAGTGAAGCAATATTGAAATCCTTGTCGGTTGAAACCAGGGCCAGATGCAGGGGATAGCCGGCATCCGTAGGTCCCATGGTAAACAGTTTCACTTTGTCCGATGCCAGATCCAATTTTTTCCACCATGAAATGATTGTGGCGTAGTCAGGAGTCTCTTTACCTCCGGATTGTTCAAAGACCGTGCTGATATTTTGAGCGACTACTGTGGTTGAATTACAAAGCAAAAACAAGATCAGAAAATTTCTCATGAGTTAATATTGAAAGGTAAAAATAACACGGATTATGCGGATTATGCGGATTACGCGGATAACACGGATTACGCGGATAACACGGATTACGCGGATAACACGGATTACGTGGATAACACGGATTACGCGGATAACACGGATTACGTGGATAACACGGATTACGCTGATAACACGGATAAGGCACTTATGTGCTGCAATCCCAACAGATCCGCCTCTCATTGATAGAGAGCATGGCCCAACGAAAAATTCCAAATTATGTCTATTGGACATCTGCCATCATCTTTCTTCAGTATTTCCTGTATATAGCGGCTTCTCTCCGTTTGATCAGGCATTACAGAGAGATCGCCGGCAACAAATTCTCAGATCAGAGCCGGCACAATATTTCATGGCTCAGTTCCACCATCATTTTTTTTACTGTGTGTATGGTTCTGGCGGTTTTGAATGGCTTTATCGGTCTCACACCTCTTGCTCAATATTATTACCTCTTGCTCACTCTGATAGTGCCTGGGGTCTTTATATTTATCATCAGAGTGCTCCTGAAGGCACTCAGAAAGCCAGAGATTTTTGCATTGCTGGAAGAAGATCGGGGCAGTCAGGGATCGGAAACTTCTCAATCCGGGTCGCGGTACCTGGGCTCTCCTTTAAAGGAAGATGATAAAAAGAGGATCCTGGATCAACTTGTTGGCTACATGAAAAATAAGAAGCCATACCTGGAACCTGAACTCACCCTGGATCAATTGGCCGCGGGTTTGTCTTTAAAACCTAAAATTCTTTCCCAGGTGATTAATGAATCCCTGCACCAAAACTTTTTTGATTTCATAAACAGGTATCGGATTGAGGATGCCAGGAAATTATTGACTAATCCGGCAGACAAAAAAATAACTGTCCTGGAGGTATTGTATGAAGTGGGCTTCAATTCAAAATCTTCCTTCAATACCCTTTTTAAAAAGCACACCGGCTTAACTCCCAGCGAATTTAAAAGGAAACACCTCTCCTGATAAGGTTCGGCTTCCAATCATCTTGAACTCGAACTGATTTAATCGGTTCTGCATCCTTTCATAGGATGACGAAGGATGATATTGAAGGAAACCAGTGAGTGAACCTCCGGGTGACTATATCAGTCATGGAATTGCCATGAGAATATGAAACCAAAAAAGCATCCGCAGGTTAGCGGATGCTTTAGTATAATTTCAGAAAAACTTATGAATTATGCTATGGAATTAACTTTCCTCGTGAGTTTGCTCTTGAGGTTGGCGGCTTTATTCTTGTGAATAATACCACGCTTCGCCAACTTGTCGATCATGCTCACCACTTCCGGTAACTCTTTGGCCGCGCCTTGCTTATCTGTCAAGGCTTTCAGGTCGCGGATGGCGTTACGGGAAGTCTTGCCGGCAAGACGATTCCTTTCTCTGCGCTTGGTAGCCTGACGGACATCTTTTTTCGTAGCTTTATGATTGGCCATGCTTCAAAATTTAGGATGGCAAAGGTAGCTCTGATGGCCTGAAAATCCAAATATTTTCTTCCTTAATGAGGTTCAGGGTCAGAAACGAGGAAAATCCTCACCAGGCAAAGGAAAATTCACGGTCGGAAGGCCGAAAGACAGGGGCATGAATTCAGTTAATTTCACTGCCGCTCAATCAAATAGTCACTTGTTTTCACCTTTCTTTTGAGGCAAATTTTCGGCAAAATCATGTAGGTTTGTGTCCCGTTTGAGTTGTTGCCAAGCAAGTTCGCTCATTGCGAAGGAAGTCATTTTAAGTCTAATCAGTCATGAAAGATTTTTCGTATATCACTAATTCACACCCTGCTTATATTGAGAGTTTATACCAGGACTATATAAAGGACCCAAACAGTATCGATCCCGAACTCAGGAAGTTTTTTGACGGATTTGATTTTGCCGTTTCCCAGGCAAGGGCCGGGTTCAACGGTACCCTAACCGCTGAAGCAGCAGCAGCCGCCATTCCTGCCCCCGGAGCAGTTGACTGGAAGAAAGAACTTGGCGCATACAGAATGATTCTGGGCTACCGCAATAAAGGGCATTTGGTAGCCGATACCAATCCCATCCGACCCCGCAAAGACAGGGGAGCCAACCTAGACTTGTCATTTTTTGGATTTACTGAGGAGGACCTCGATAAGAATTTCTATGCTGGCAACCTCATTGGCCTGGGTGCCACTTCGTTGAGAAATATCCTGGACCATCTCAAAAAATGTTATGCCGGCCATGTAGGGATCGAATTCAAATATATCAGCAATCAGAAAAAAGTGGATTGGCTGACGAGGGAAATGGAATCTGATTTTCAGAAACCCCTTCCCATCGAAAAAAAGAAGAGGATATTGGAGAAGCTGAACCAGGGAGTGATGTTTGAAAAATTTCTGCATACTAAATATGTGGGTCAAAAAAGATTTTCCCTGGAAGGCGGAGAAACTACCATTCCCGCGCTGGATGCCATCATCAATACATCGGGTGATCTCGGTGTGCAGGAAGTAGTAATCGGGATGGCACACAGAGGACGCCTGAATGTTTTGGCTAATATCATGGGTAAGACCTATGGCCAGATTTTCAGTGAATTTGAAGGCACTGCCAAACTTGATCAAACCATGGGCAGCGGGGATGTGAAATATCATATGGGATTTGGAAGTGAAGTGCAAACGGCCGGTGATAAGACCATGCACCTGAAACTGATGCCCAATCCTTCACACCTTGAAGCGGTGGATCCTGTGGTTGTTGGATTTGCGAGGGCCAAGGCCGACGTGTTGTATGAAAGTGATTTTGATAAGATCCTTCCCATCCTGATCCACGGAGACGCGTCCATTGCAGGCCAGGGAATCGTGTATGAAGTTTTGCAGATGTGTAACCTGGAAGGATTTTATACTGGTGGCACGATGCATTTTGTAATAAATAATCAGATTGGATTCACTACCGATTTTGAAGACGCCAGAAGTTCCGACTATTGCACTTCACTGGCGGCCATCATACAGGCCCCGGTATTGCATGTGAATGGAGACGATGCCGAAGCCGTTGTGAAATGCGCAGAGATAGCAACCCGCTACCGGCAGGAATTCAATTCAGACGTTTTTATTGATATGGTATGCTATCGCAGGCATGGCCATAATGAAGGGGACGATCCAAAATTCACGCAGCCGCGACTTTACGCGATCATTGATAAACACCCCAATCCGCGCGAAGTATATGTGAATTATCTCATGGAGCATGGCGATCCGGAAGCGCAGAGTCTGGCAAAGGAAATGGAAAAAAAGTTTTGGGCCGATCTCCAGGAACGCCTGGATGAAGTGAAACAAAATCCGCTGCCCTATCATTATCAGCAACCGGAATTATTATGGAAGAGCCTGCGGAGAGCCGGCGCGGAAGATTTTGACAAATCCCCCGGAACATCCATTACGGAAGACCAGTTCAGGAAAATTTTCAAATCCATTATGAGCTGGCCGGCAGATTTCAAGCCGCTCCGGAAAATTGAAAAAATACTCCAGGAAAAGATCAGGTTGTTTAATGACGAAGGCAAGGCCGATTGGGCCACCGGAGAACTCATGGCATATGGCAGCCTGCTATTGGATGGACACGATGTGCGGATGAGCGGGCAGGATGTTTGCCGCGGAACTTTTTCCCATCGTCACGCGGTGCTGCGAGATGAATCTACCGACAAAGCCTATAATCGATTAGGCAATATAGAAGGGGCCAAAGGATCATTCAGAATTTATAATTCTTTGCTGAGCGAATACGGTGTTCTGGGTTTTGAATATGGATATGCTTTGGCCAACCCCGGCGGATTGGTATTATGGGAGGCACAGTTTGGCGACTTCTGCAATGGATCACAGACCATCATTGATCAATTTGTTGCAGGAGGTGAACAAAAATGGAATCGTATGAATGGAGTGGTGATGCTATTGCCACATGGATATGAAGGCCAGGGACCCGAACACAGCTCCGGAAGAATGGAAAGATTCCTGCAAATGTGTGCCGAATTGAATATGGTAGTAACCAATATTACAACGTCGGCCAATTTTTTCCATGGCTTGAGAAGGCAATTGGCCTGGCCTTTCCGTAAGCCCCTGATCAATTTTTCTCCCAAGGCTAATCTGCGGCATCCTGGCAGTTATTCACCATTAAGTGATTTTACAAAAGGCGCCTTCACAGAATTGATAGACGATCCATCCGTTGAAAACGGCGCCACCGTAAAGAAAGTGCTTTTCTGCAGCGGCAAGATATATTTTGACCTGGTTGAGAAAAAACAAAAGGAGAATCGCAAAGATGTGGCCCTGGTACGTTTGGAACAATTGTATCCCCTGCCTTACAAACAATTGTCGAAATTGTATGATAAGTACAATAAGGCAATCTGGTATTGGGTGCAGGAAGAACCATTGAATATGGGCGCCGCTTCATTCTTGCAGATGAACCTCAATAACTCCCTGCGCCAGGCGGGTTTAAAGGAAATCAATTACGGCGTCATCAGCCGCGAAAGCAGTGCGGCCACCGCCACAGGATTCAATAAGATTCATCAGCAGGAACAGGCTGAAATAATTGATACCGCTTTCAGTATCTGAGGCTGCATGATTTGAAGATGAATATTCGGCTGATCGGATACCCAACACAAAGAACATTATATAAAAGGGCATTATGATTGATATAAAAGTTCCAACAGTAGGAGAATCTATTAACGAAGTGACTCTGTTAAAATGGGCGAAGCCCGACGGATCTTATGTAGAAAGAGATGAAGTGGTGGCAGAATTGGAAAGTGAAAAGGCCACATTTGAAGTGAATGCCGAAAAAGCCGGCATTCTGAAAACGAGAGCCGGCGAAGGTGATGTATTGAAGATCGGAGATTTGATAGCAACCATCGATGAAAATGCTCCCAAGCCCGAAAAGGAACTTAGTGCACAGCCTTCGGTAGCCGTGCAGCAACCGGCTCCCGTTAAGAAAGAAGAAACCAGGCCCCTGGTAACAGAAGTCACTGCAAAACCCACACCCCCCAACGTAAAAGCTTCTCCGGTGGCCGCGGCCATCATCGCCGATAAGGGAGTGGACCCCAAATCTATTTCACCAAGCGGCTATAATGGCAGAATACTGAAGGAAGACGTGATTGCGGCCCTCAGTCATCCGGGCACAGCACCTGGAATAACTGCGTTTAGCCGTAATGAAAGAAGAGAAAAGATGAGCCAACTGCGGAAGACCATTTCACGCAGGCTCGTAGAAGCAAAGAATACAACGGCCATGCTCACCACTTTCAATGAAGCGGATATGAGCAATATCATGGCCATCCGCGCTAAATACAAGGACAAATTCAAGGAAATTCACGGGGTGGGCCTGGGATTCATGAGTTTCTTTGCGAAGGCCTGCTGCTATGCATTGCAGGACTGGCCGTCGGTGAATGCCTACCTGGATGGAGAAAGCCTGGTTTACCATGACTATGTTGATATTTCAATAGCGGTATCCACTCCGCGTGGTTTGACCGTTCCCGTTATACGAAATGTGGAAAGCCTTCGCATGGCCGACATTGAGATGAAGGTAATAGAGCTTGCCAACAAGGCCCGCGACAATAAATTATCTCTCGAAGAATTGCAGGGCGGCACTTTTACCATTACTAACGGTGGCGTATTCGGTTCACTCATGAGCACACCGATTATCAATCCTCCGCAATCCGCCATTCTGGGGATGCACAAGATCCAGGAGCGGCCCATAGCAATCAACGGGCAGGTAATTATAAAACCAATGATGTATCTTGCTTTGAGTTATGACCACCGGGTCATAGACGGGCGTGAGTCTGTGAGCTTCCTGGTGCGGATCAGGGAATTGCTGGAAAATCCGGATTTGCTGCTGTTCGGCAAGGATCCGGTAAAAGCCTTGCTGGAACTGTGAAATGGCAACCCGTTGCGCCAAAAGTCAACCTTAATATCCCTAATAATCTACCAAATATGTTGAAAAACATTCTTTGCGTCTGCACGCTGTCATGCCTTATTTTTTGCTCCTGTCAAAAAGAATTGAGTTATGAAAATAATACTAACGGTAACCCCGGGGGCGGTAATACAGGAGGCAACTCCAATGATGACCTACTGGTTAAAACAGTCTCCGAATCCAGTTCCGGAACTGCCACCACAGACTTTGAATATGATCCTTCAAAGAGGCTGATCAGTATAACTATCAAGAGTACTCGCCAGGGAGTTGACCTGGGCAGTGTCATGAACATTCGCAGGAATACCTCGGGCATCATTACCAGGATCGTGCAAAGAAGCGCACTGTTGGCCCAAAGCGGACTTGACAGCACGGTGACAGATGTTTATTACGATGCGGCATCATCCAGGTATGCTTACAGTATAACTCAGTTGAGCATGTTTGGCATTTCGGTTATTGACAGTATGCCTCTCATCTATGATGCTTCAGGCAAGGTGATAGCACTGGAAGACTGGCTAACCAATGCTGGTTCAGGCCCCGCGGTGCAGGTTGTTTCCAAATTTGAATATGAGTACGGGGCCAACGGGAATATCACTTCTATGAGCGCTTTTTCAGTTGATCCTAATACCAATAGCCTGCAAAAAATTACTACCTACATTCGTGGGTTCGATGACAAACTCAATCCGCTGCATCTGATGAATGATGCATTCGTGCTCGGGAATCCTGACTATTATTCCACCAACAATGTGATCAGTTTTCAGATAAATGACCTTATTCGCGGCACCGCCATTGTCTCCCTCAATACCAGTTACACCTATAATTCTTTCAACAAGCCGGCGGCAGGCTTGAGCACCCAGAACCCTGGCAATATTGTATCCAATCTAAAGCTATATTATAATTAGGGGCTAAGCGCAATAAATGAGGTCTATATTTCAGGCTTCGCTCTGTTCAGCGGCCTGATACATACCGGTTTTGTATCTTGCGAATCCATGAAATATTTTTCTCACCTCGCATCGGCCGCCGGGCTTATCAACTTGTATAAGGGTGAGATACCTTTCCATCATTTCATCAGGAATTATTTCAGGGAGCACCGAAAATTCGGTTCAAGTGACCGAAGGAATATTGGGCAGCTTTGCTATTCCTTCTACCGTTTGGGCAGGGCCCTTGCCCACCTTCCCATACAGGAAAGAATCTTGCTCGGCCTATTCTTATGTTCAACCTCGCCGAACGAAATTTTGGAAAACCTTAAGCCGGAATGGAATCCTCTGGCAGGAAAGACGCTGGATGAAAAGCTTCGTTTGCTGGCTGTTGATCCCGCGGAATTATCGGCAATATTCCCATTCCCTCATGAAATGAGTGCGGGTATAGATGCCCGTGAATTTGCAGTTTCTCATCTCATTCAACCAGACCTGTTTATCAGGATAAGGCCTGGCAAGGAAGACCGGGTTAGGGAAAAACTCAGAAAAGCCGGAGTGGATTTTACGGTCCATACTGATTCCTGTTGTTCGCTGCCCAATTCCACAGGAGTCGACAAGTTAATCTCGCTTAACGAGGAGGCGGTGGTTCCGGATTTCCGTTCCCA
>CALFNL010000320.1 GCA_937902875.1 uncultured Bacteroidota bacterium
GCCGCTATCTAATCGCGGCCACATCCCTCAGCTTCAATGCAGTAATGGCGCGGATATGTTTTTGAATATAGGAATCATCAATCCTGCATATACCAATCTTTTCTACTGGCGCAAAAACGAATTCTTCCCTGGAAGCCAGGTCAAGAATTTCTTTCCCATCTACCGCACTGATGAATTCTCCCAGGCTGTTCAGCAATTTCAAAGCATTCCATTCCCTGGGATTGTGGCTCGCGGTGATTATGATGCCACCTGCAGCTTCTTCCATTGTTATGGCCATTTCTACCGTAGGAGTTGTACTGAGTCCGAGATCAATCACATCAAAACCCAAGGCATTCAATGTGCTTACCACCAGGTTTCTGACCATTTCACCACTAATCCTGCCGTCCCGGCCCACAACCAGTTTTCTTTTCTCTGATTTAGAGGTGAGCCAGGTTCCAAATGCTGCCGTGAATTTTACCGTATCCAGCGGCGATAGTGTTTCCCCCGGCTTGCCACCAATCGTTCCTCTGATGCCTGAAATACTCTTGATCAATGTCACAGTTCAAGGAGTTTATATGGTAGCAAACTTAGTTGAATTTTTACAATCGGCGCTATTTCTCTAAAGGCCAAAGGAGCCATGAGGATTAAGCCGGGGTAGAAAATCAATGAGGTTTTTTATTGTTGAATAATAAGTAACGGGAAGTTTGCCAGAAAGCATCGGTAAGGGCCGCCATATTTTTACGGATCGCTTCCGTTTCGGGGGTATCGGGTATGGTATCGTTGTTTACGAGTGAAACAAATTCCTGTCTGGACCCATTGAGCTGCTTCCTCAGGAAATAATCATTCCTGGCAATCCCGATGGTATGCATATCCACATCGAACATGAAGGAGAACTGATATTCTGAATTATTAAGGTACATGCTGTCAAGCAGATCTCGCCCCAGGGAGGTATTATTATAAGGTATGCGGCTCAAGCCCGCAATAGTTGGCAATACATCGATCTGAGAGCAAACGCCGTGGTAACGTTTCGGAGAAATGAGTTTGGGTGCAAAAAAAAGCAGGGGAACATGCATATTGTCAAGACGCATCGTGGTCCACACGCGCGGAAACATGTGTCCGGCTTCACCGGCGATTCCATGATCGCCTACAAAGACAAAGATGGTATTGTCAAAATATTTTTCCTTGCGCGCTGCTTCAATGAATTGCTGGTAGCAAAAATCCGTATAGCGGAACGCATTCATTTCGTCATTGCTTTCGAATCCGTATTTCGTGAGTGAGTCTTTCGGGAATTCAATTTTCCTGAATGCGGCAAGATCTTCCTTTGGGATACTATAGGGCCGGTGGTTGTCGGCCGTCTGTATGACCGCGAAAAATGGCTGGTCCTTCTGTTTGAATATCTTGTTCGCCTCCAGGAAAAGGTTTTTGTCGCTGATTCCCCATACATCTATTTTTGGGGCATCAAAATTTTCCTGTTCATATAAGTGCAAGCCACTGATATTCGCCGAAAGAAGACCCCTGATATTGGCCCAACTGGTGCTTCCGCCTATAAAATAATATTTATCATAGCCGGTGAAATCGTTGATGATGGTATGCTGATCCACAATCAGCGGGTTCCTGCTGGAAGTGTTTGGGTATTGCACGTCGGGAATTCCGGTGAGCGCAGCCCATACGCCCCTCGCCGTTCCATAGGATGGCGTGAAGCAACGGTCAAAGAAAATTCCCTGCTTACACATCTCGTCAAAAAAGGGTGTGGTGTTCAGGGGGTTTCCCCACATGGAGCTCTTATAAGCGCTAAAGGATTCACAGATCACCAATACAATATTGGGCCTCGATGAGGGAATAGCTCCAACGGGTTGAACCCGTCTGTTGAAATTCAAAATGGAATCTGGTTCTTTCGGAAGCGGCAGGGCATTTGCAATCAGCGGGTAACTTTTTCTTGCCGCAGCACGATCATAAGTTGTATGCCTGAAATTGAGAGTGTTAAAAAAATATTCTATGGGATTCAAAGACAGGTTGGCCTGGTAATCATTCCCCATGGCAAAAGCATCACTCCAGCGTAAAGGATATTGTCCGATCCTGCCAAAAATGCCGAGACCCAAGAGCAGGATAGTAATAATCAGCCAAACAGCCCTTCCGGTTTTTCCAACAAGGACCGTGTTTTTTTCTACCCAATAATATGTTTTTCTGAGGATAAATAATACCAGCCATGACATAATTGCCACGCCAATTATCATCCAGATTACAGGGTAAGTTTGCCAAACCATGCGCATGGAAATCCTCGCATCCTGCAGATAATTCAGGATATTCGCATTGAGTCGTTGGCTCAGATAATCATAGTATGCAAAATCCAGTACATAAAGCAGAAGCATAATGGGCACCAGGATTGAGAACCAGATGAACCAAAGTTTTCTGCCTCTTAGGGTATCAAAAGGACTGAAGTAGGCAAAGCTGCATAAAACCAGCAAGGGAAACAATATAATGGCCACATCTTTCAGGTCGTAGCGGAATCCCAACACGAATGAAGGAAGCGAATGGTCCAATGAATTACCCTGCCTGGCAAAAAAGAAGAAAAGTGCCATTCGAAACAAACCCATCAGCACCAATAATATAATGCCTGTTGAAAAAACCAACCTGATCAGTCTGGGAATCCTTAATCTGTGCAACATTAAATGATAAATAGGGTCAAAAATAGGATATTTATTTTTGTTGAAGAGGTGCCGTTATTGTGAATATTAAGGCAGTCCACAACAAATTTAATCAGGAGATCACGTATAGCATAGCTTCGGGAATTCCGTTTCCCGTGGTATTTGCGGTGAATGGCGGCCTCAGCCTGGGCGATTGATGAACTTGAACTTTGCTTAGATGTTCGCTGGAAATAATTCCATAGGCGCCCGAAATCTTTTAGGGAGTTTGGACTGAATGATCCGGTGTTTGATGAATGCGTAGCAAACAGTCGGGCCGATTTTTAGAATAAGAACGCAGGATTGCGTAGTTTAGATTAACGAATTGAACGATGATTGAATTAATAATATTGGCTATACTGATCCTTTTGAACGGCTTATTTACCATGTCTGAAATAGCGCTGGTGTCGGCAAGAAAAAGCAGGCTGGAAGCAGAGGCTGACAGGGGTGACAGGAACGCCCGGGTAGCATTGGAACTGGCGAACCGGCCGGAATTATTTCTTTCCGCCGCGCAAATAGGCATCACGTTGATCTCGATCCTGACCGGTTTTTATTCGGCGGAGAAATTCAACGTTTACCTCCAGCCCCTTATTGAAAAAATTGGATTTCTCGAGCATTATGCCAAAACCATTTCCACGGTGATCATCGTGGCCATTGTAACTTTTCTATCTATAATTTTTGGAGAGTTGTTGCCAAAAAGAATTGGTCTTCTCCAGGCCGAGCAGATAGCCAAGATAATGGCCCAGCCCATGAAGACTTTTGCCAGGATCACCCATCCCATTGTATGGCTGCTCAATAGCGTATCGAGACTATTTTTCAGATTCTTCAATATCCGCCTGCAAAAAGACACTAAGGTAACTGAAGATGAAATTAAGGCGATAATAAATGAAGGCACAGAACAAGGAACAATTGAAGAGGCCGAACAGGAGATCATTGAGAGGGTTTTTCACCTGGGCGACAGGAATATCACTTCACTCATGACACACAGGAGTGATATCATTTGGTTCGATATGGAAGAAGATGAGGCGAGCATGAAGGCCAAAATTGTAATGGAGCCGCATTCAGTATATCCGGTTTGCAACAAATCAATTGACAATATTGCAGGCATAGTGTCCATCAAGAATCTTTACGCCCACGAGCCCCATATAAAGTTCAAGAACATCCTGCAGCCCGCCATCTTTGTGCCGGAAAATAATACAGCCTACGTAGTGTTGGAGCGGTTTAAAGAAACCAAGGTTCACAGTTGTTTTATTGTGGACGAGTATGGAAGCCTTCTGGGAATGATCACCCTGA
The DNA here is from genome assembly GCA_937902875.1 of uncultured Bacteroidota bacterium. Lineage (GTDB taxonomy): Bacteria > Bacteroidota > Bacteroidia > Chitinophagales > Chitinophagaceae > PSRI01. The sequence goes on from CALFNL010000320.1 coordinate 3,954, forward strand.
ATGATATTCTGGAAGCCATTGTGGGAGACATACCGCAGACTGATACATTGGACTATGAAATAAAGGAGAGGGAAGACGGCAGCTTCCTGGTGGATGGGCAGATTCCATTCTATGATTTCCTCAGCCGCTTTGAAAAAACGGAGTGGATGAATGAAGGTGAGCATGATTTTGATACCCTCGCCGGATTTATCTTAGATCAACTGGAAAGAATTCCAAGAACGGGCGATAAACTGCAATGGCGCGGTTTCCAGTTTGAGATCATCGATATGGATGGCCACCGGATCGACAAAGTACTGGTTACCATTTCAGATAATATTAAAAGGCATATGGAGGAATAGGGATTCAGGGCGTTCAACCGGGTTCTGGCATCATATTTGAAAAATAATAGCGCAGTATCTGCGTTCATAATTCTAAATCTGATATCTTATGAAGTCAAGGACCTATGCCCTTTTCCTGGCCATTCTTACGTCTTTAACCGTTTTCTCTTCCTGTAAGAAGGATAGTGTGCCAGGCACCGATAGTACTACTAAACCAGACCTCGATGTTGCTGAAACATTGCCGCCGGTACAAATTGCAGTCAGCACAAAGATCAATGGAAACTGCCTTGGATTTTACAGGGCCGTTCCCGGGCACTATGATTCCAATTTGAGAAAATATCCTTTAATGGTATTCATACATGGCATTGGGGAATTGGGAAATGGCACCACAGATTTGCCGAAAGTATTGAACAATGCCATGCCAAACCTGATCAAAAACAAGAAATTCCCCGCGAATTTTGTGGTAGGCGACAAGAATTTTTCCTTTATAGTTATATCACCGCAATTTGTGGCCTGGCCTTCGGCGGAAGACGTGAACGCTGTGGTGAATTTTGCCATTGCCAATTACAGGGTAGATACCAGCAGGATTTATGTTACTGGACTGAGTATGGGCGGAGGCGCCACTTGGGATTATGCCGTAAAATTTGCCGGCAGAATTGCGGCCCTGGCACCCATGTGCGGCGCATCTTCACCCAGTAATTCCAAGGCGCAAAGCATCGCTTCCACCAACCTGCCTGTATGGGCCTTTCATAATGAAGACGATCCAACCGTAACGGTCAACAACACCAAGGGCTGGGTAAGTACAATCAATACATTTAATCCCAATCCGCTGGCGAAGATGACAATCTGGCCCACGGGCGGGCACAATGCCTGGAGCAAAGCCAGTGATCCCAATTACAAGGAAAATAATATGAATGTTTACGAGTGGATGCTGCAATTCCACCGGTAATGAGGACTTGTTCGGGAGCCATAGAATCTGGCAGCTTTTGGTAATCGTAAAAAAAATATAGTATTATGATTCTATAATCAAAATAATTCCGGATAAATAACTGTATTATATTCGGGATTGACACCTGACCTGACAGGCCCTGATTACCTGTCGGGTCCTTTTTTTTCAGAACTCGAATTTTGAATGAGTCTCGGGGTAGGTTACGCGGGAACTCTTTCGGTCACCATCCACTTTTACATGCATCATATTGATTTGTTCCTTTTTGAAATCATATAGCAGCTCGTTGAAGATATCCACTGTTTTCACCGCGTTGATTCCAGGCGAAGAAAAATAGCACCAGGTAGCTTCGCTTTCAATTTCATACCCAAGATAATTGAGCGGAATCTGCTTCCCGTTAATCAGGATGCGAAGATGAGACGTAATATAAGCTGCCATGCGCTTTCCCAACAGCGCTTTATCAATCGGGTGATAAATATCAATTTTAGCATGATACTGGTCTTTTAATGTATTCTCGAAATCGTCTGTAAATATTTTGCATGCCATTCCCAATTCTTTGTTTCCGGGGTTGTATTCCAGTTCCGTAACCGTAATATAGTAGGGATGCAAATATATTCCGCCATCGGGTTGAATACTGTATCCGCCCGGCCCGTCAAAATTATTAATTCCTTGTGCAAGCAGGAAGGGTAACAGGATCAGCCATTTATTCAGGATTCCGATCATTGAAAAGGAAATTTTTGATCATACAAAACTCTGGTTTATTTTGCCAGATAATTCATCTCTATCGGAAATTATGAATGATTTTACACTTTTCTTCACCGAGGGAATCCGCCATATTACAGATTTCCGTGGGTATGATCATATCCTTTTTGTAGCCGCCTTATGTTTGCCCTACCTGTTGCAGGACTGGAGAAAAGTGCTGATCCTGGTAACTGCTTTCACTCTAGGGCACTCCGTTACCCTTGGATTGAGCGTTTTTGACAAGATCATTGTGCCCACAAAATGGATTGAATTCCTGATACCAGTTACGATTCTTGTG
>CALFNL010000321.1 GCA_937902875.1 uncultured Bacteroidota bacterium
TTTTTTAATACTTCGAAATCCTGCTTCAGGGATCCGGCATCCTTAGCCCTGTATTTTATCTGGTATTTGTATTCCCTGTAATATTTGTTGCCGGCTTCACTGTTTTCAACAAGGTGCAGGAATTCGTCAATTTTCCGGCTTACGAATTCCGGGGTCCAGCCTTCCCTTTTCATGGCGCTGAACAGATTCTTGAGGTTGTTGATCTCAAAATATACATCTCCCCGAAATCGCTTCAGGGGATGATTTCCGGGAAAGGAATCGATCAGTTCTTTGAACATTTCGGTCTGTTCCAGGTCAGAGACCGGATCCATGGAAGTCTTTTCAAAGAGAGAAAGGTTCTCCTGAATCACGTCATTGCAAAAAGCGTGGAAGGTGTAGATATTTACTTTATAGGCGTCTGGTCCAATAAAATGCTGCAATCGCCGGCGCATGGCTATGGCTCCGGCTTCAGTAAAGGTGAGGCATAGAATATTCGATGGACTGACATCGGTTTCCAACAGGATTTTTCCAATCCTTGCGGCCAGTATCTGGGTCTTTCCGGTTCCGGGGCCGGCTATTACCATAACCGGGCCTTCTATTTTGTCAACTGCGAGGCGTTGTTGCTCATTGAGCCTTTCATATTCATCCTTAAATTTTTGCTCCAGTTTTTCTTTGGCAAATGGCATGAACCAAAGTTAGCAGATTTCGGGGTATGGAAGAAGGAGCCATATGATTGCAGGATTTTGTTAAAAGGGCGATTGTGGTTCCGGAGCGGAATTATTAATCGTTGTAACCATGCATTTGGGAAAAAGCTATTGATCTTTGATGCTGTATCAGGCGGGGCGCGGGTTTTTTTGGGAAATTACCATTTTACATGAAGTATTTTTTCCATGTAATCGATTAGTTTTACTAACCACAAAGTGGTATTGTTCAGAGCGTTGCACTTAGTTAAATTGCAGGGTGAAACTGATCATTTCTTCAGTTCATGCCGTTGGGAACCAGAATAACACATCCGATTGCTTCTCTTGTTTTGTGATATCGTGGTTAAAAATTTTTCGAAGGGCCATTAACCATTAAACTTCAAAGGCTTTTTGAAAATGCAAAAGCCGTCTGGGTCTCCGGACGGCTTCTTGTCAATATGCTCTTCAGCATTCAAGGGATCTTATGATTCATCCTGGTATCCTGCTGATATATTTTTCAATTTGTTTGATCTGGTCAACTACCTGGGGAGTGGTAGGCTTTTGCTCTTTTGCCCTTCTGAAATAATCTTTTGCGGCGCGGAATTCCCTTTTGTTCATGAATATCTGGCACATTTGCAGGTAGGCGGCAGCGGTATTTTCTTTGTCAGGCAGGCCGGCCCGGATAGCCTTGCGGATATATTCCTCTGCCTGTTTCATATTATTCTTTTGCATGTAAATGGTGCCCAGTTGAAAATAAGCTGCGCCTTCTGTTTCTTTCATGGGAACGCCCAGGCCGATGCTTTTCTTCATCATGATTTCCGCCGTATCATAGTCTTGTTTGAACAAGGCCAGGTTGGATCTCAGAAAATAATAGACGCTGCGCACGGGTTTTATGAGCAGGCCGGGATACCAGATCGAATCCAGCACTTTTTTCGCTCCTTCCAGGTCGCCATTCTCCATATATTCCTGTATCAGGCGCATGGGACCGAAGAGAAAATGACTCAATACCGCTATCAATGCCAGGAAATAGAAAGGGAAAGCAGGCCAGAATGAGGAAGTGTAATTCACGAGTACCCCGGCAGTAAGGCAGATGGCTCCAAGCTGAAGACGGTATTTGACAGTCAGGTTATAAAAGTTCATAGTCCCATGTTAAAGGATTGCAAAGA
>CALFNL010000322.1 GCA_937902875.1 uncultured Bacteroidota bacterium
CATATTCATCAAGCGACAGGGTAGGAATATATGCAACCTCTTTCCGCTTCATTTCGGCAAGCAGGACATCATCGATTACTGAATCGCGGATACTGTGAGCAATGATATCCAGCCCCTGTGCCACCAGCCTGCGGGCATCCTGCAAATAATACACATGGGCCGCTACCCGCCAACCCTGCGCATGAGCTGCCTGAATGATAGCCCCAGTTATCTCTGGAGCCATTTTGGGAAATCTCCCTCCAAAATCATCTACCCACATCTTGATGACATCGGGCCTGAGGGGAATCAGTTTTTCAATGTCCTTTCTTGCTTCTTCGGCTGTGCCAGGCCGTAATACCTGATCGAGGTCTGATGGAGGGCCTCCATTGGGAACGCCAAATCCATATCCCGCCGAATAGATCGTAGCCCCTGGCAGCCTGCCGGCAAGCACGGAATCCCTGAGGCCTTTGAAAAGCAAGTTCCTGTCGGTGCCCATACTGATCACGGAATTCACTCCATAATCCTGATATTTCCCTAATTGCCGCAGGATATTCTCTCGTGTATAGTTGGTGGCATTTGCATAATTCCCTTTCAATAATCCCAGGTGATTATGCGTACTTATAATGGCGGGCATGATGGTCTTGCCTTGCATGTTTAGTACTATCGCTCCGGCGCGTTGAATGCCCGCCTTGATTTCTGAGATATTGGGCCCCTGTATCAGCATGTCCACATGCTCCCGTGGGGTTTTACCCGTACCATCGATCACCTTAACATCTTTAAGGATGTATGCGGTGCTGTTTTGCGCATAACCCATATGAACTGCCAGCAGCATCCAGCAGGATGCAATGAAAACTGATCTTGAAGATTTCATGACTAACTGTTTTAGAACAGGAGTAAAGATAATCAGATAGAAATCCGGGAAAAGATCAAAAATTATGGGACTCTGCTGTCAGATGGCTTTTTTGTAAGTCAGGAAATATCTGGAAGAGCATAAAAATAAGGAGGCGTGATGGAAATCACGCCCCGATTTTAAATCCAATATCCTATGAAAAACCAGTCTAGTTAGAGCAATGGAAGTGCCAAAAGTTCAACCCGTTGAGAAATAAGATAATAATAAATTGTTATTCTTTGAATGCTTCCACCGTATGGAATAAAATTCCCCTTTTTGTAATCGGCCTTCGCAATACTGGTTTTGAGTCACAATGATGACTGTTTCTTTTGAAATTGCTTTTCCCATTCGTCAAGTTGTTTTAGGAGCTGATAGGAAGAAAGAATATCATATGCGAACTCAAGTTGCCGTGCCGACAAATCACCTCCCTTACCTTGCAGGTATTGGTAAGCGTTAGCAGTCAGAGATTCAAAGTCGTAATTTTCTTCCCCCAGGGATTGATAATACCGCATCTGCTGCTGCAAATCCTTTCTAACGGATTCCGCCACCTTCTTTGCCAGGTCAATATCTCCAGAGGCATAACAGGCCTGGAGGAACTGTATGGAAATGGCATTGTGGCGGTTGCCCTGGTTGAAAGTAATGCCATAAGGGAAATTAGATGAATTCACTAACCGGTCAAATTGGTTCAGCACTTCTCTTGCCTGAGCCTGCTTTCCATCCTCTGCCAGACTCAATGCCACCTGCGCGTGCACCAGTTTGATGGCATTGAGGCGGCGCCGGTTCTCTTCATCAAAATATACTCCCCGCTTATCTCCATTGCCATAGGCAAATTTTTTCATGATATTATTGTAAGCGGTTTCATTGTTCACATGGCCGTTTTCAACAGGAACGAGGCGGTAAGACATGCCATCAAGGCGGGTATATTTTTCCAGACCCAGGTTGGCCAACGATTGTACGGATGTAAAGCAGATAGGCCTTTTCCATTGATTGGTAGCCAGAATTGCCAAGATTGATAAATCATTCTTGAGTAGATAATTGTTCCCGGGCAAATCCAGATGCAATTCATTCACCACCGGGTCAGCTGGGTTCACGGTTCCATTTGTCCTCACCAAATTCATATCCACGGGCACTTTGAATTTCCGAACGGGGAACAAATGATAGATTTCGCCGTCTTCGGCCTGACGGGTAAACTGGGGATCATCGCTGCCTGTTACATCCTTCAGCACATCATGCAAATCGTAATATTGGTCTTTGTTGAATCCAGGCAGGTCGGCATAATATATTGCATTCAATTTATCACCCATTGTTTGTTCAGAAGTGAACAACATGTCAAATGGAGCGCTATTATTCACCTTATATCGTAACTGATCCATGAACCAATCTGTACCAGAGAGGGTATTGATCACTACCCGCACATCAGGCCGGATTCCTTCTACTTCCTGGGCATACCAGAGGGGGTAAGTATCGTTGTCTTCAAAAGAAAACAGGATTGCATTGGGCGGACAGCTTTCAAGGTAATCTTTGGCCATGTCTCTGGCAAGTGTCTTCTGGCTGCGGTCATGATCATCCCACTCCTGCCAGGCCATAAGCATCGGCACTGCGGCAAGGCATATTGCAGCGCCAGCCACATGAGCGAATGGACTTTTCATCCATCGTCCTAACTTTTCGCTTACCCACAATGAACCCAGTCCTATCCAAATTGCGAAAGCATAAAAGGATCCAACATAGGCATAATCGCGCTCCCTGGGCTGGTAGCCTGCCTGATTCAGATACATGACGATTGCAAGGCCAGTGAAGAAAAACAATAAAATATTTACCAGGAAATCCTTGCGGGCACGACGGAATTGAAAGAATAATCCACCCAGGCCCAGCAATAACGGCAACATGAATAAACGATTATAGGCCTTATTCTGCTTATGTATACTATCGGGTAATTTGCTTTGATCGCCGTATAGTTTATTATCTACTACGGGTATGCCGCTAATCCAATTGCTGTCTCTGGCATTGCCAAAGCCTTGCAGATCATTTTGCCTTCCTGCAAAATTCCACATGAAATAGCGCATATACATCCAGCCCGCCTGGTATTTGGAAAAATATTTGAGATTGTCGGCCATACTGGGCGATTCACCCTGGTCCAGGCCGGTGAATTGGCGATAACAATCCAATTGCTGCCGATCATTGTCGCTATCCCACATCCGCGGAAATAAATGGGCCGAAGGAGCATTTCCCCAGTCCATCTTAATGATCCTGCCGCCCGCTTCATACTGGTCCTTTCCTTTCACATAACGTTCTCCTCCATCTTTGTAAGGAGCGCGATCCGTGAAATCCGGACCGTACAAAATGGGCCAATCGCCATAGTATTCCCGTCCGAGATAACTGGAAAGATTAACCGGATTATCTACATTATACATATCCACGGCGGGATCCGCATTCGAACGGATCATAGTAGTTAAATAAGTTGAATATCCAATAAGCATGAACACGCTGCACCAGAGACCCAGGCCCAGATAATAATATCTTTTACGCCGGGCAAAGCGGAAGGCCCATACAATACCGGCCGAAAGCAATACGAAAAAAATGCTAAAGCCTGCGAAGAATGGCAAGCCTAATTCGTTTACGCCATAGATATCAAACCAGCCAGCGCCCTTCACCGTATATTGAATAATGAATTTCTGTACAAAACCCGTAATGCAGCAACCAATTATGAAGGCCGCAATGGATCCCCAAACCGTAGCCTTATAGCGCCTGAAATAGAATATCATTACGATAGCGGGTATGGTCAGGAGGTTCAGCAGATGCACACCAATGGATAGCCCCATCAAATAAAAGATTAGAATGAGCCAGCGGTCGGCTCCCGGCCTGTCGGCACGGCTTTCCCATTTGAGCATACACCAGAATACAATGGCGGTGAAAAAACTGGATAAGCCATAAACTTCGCCTTCCACGGCGCTGAACCAAAATGAATCAGAAAAAGTATAGGCTAAAGCGCCAACCGCACCCGCAGTCATGATGCTGAAGATTTGCCAAGCGCTCAATGGATTTTTGTTTTTTTGCACCAGCTTGCGTGCGAAATGAGTTATGCTCCAAAACAGAAAAAGAATGGTGAACCCGCTTGCCAGGGCGCTAAGTGCATTCACCGCTTTGGCAGCCGTGAACGGATGATCTCCAAAGAGGATTATGAAAATCCTGCCCATCAACACAAACAAGGGAGCACCCGGAGGATGAGGAATCTGCAATTTGAAACAACTCGAAATGAATTCACCACAGTCCCAGAAACTGGCCGTAGGTTCCATCGTCATCACATAAACCGAAGTTGCCAGCAGGCATACTGACCACCCAATGAGATTGTTCACCCGGTTATAATTCATATAGTTTTGGTTTTAGTAAAGGCGGAAGCCGGATTGTTCAATAAATATAGTAGCTCCTTTTTACTTTTTCTGCTAAGAAAATGGTAAATCGAATTGAGGGTGACAGTAAGGTTGCGATTTTTACGATCTGAAATGACTGCGTTTCAATTGCTTTTGGGGCGCTTCACAATTTTCAGGAATGTATTTCCCAGGATAAATAAGTCTCGTGAATTTCTCAGTGCCTTTCAAATGTATATAGATGGACGGCAGACTCGGCCAAATACGGACCTTTGAATGCCCGGATATAAAATTGTGCCTCAGGTGCAATTCCGGGTTCAAAAGATTAAATTTGGGTGAAAGAATCTTTTACTTCACCTGCAAATTCCATTTTCGAGCGACACGATATATTCAAATTATTGATAGCGGGGCTGGGTTTTGCAGCCATATCCATATTAATTTTCTTAAATCAAATTATCATGGGAAAAAGGGATTCAGGCATTCTTTACCTCTTGCTGGGAATATACTCGGCAATGATCAGTTGGTATTATAATCATTCCATTTTGCTGCTTATCCTGCATTATATCATTTGGCCAGTGTATCTGGTTTATGAAATAATTAAGGGAAACCTGGCTCATGATATGTGGAAACAAATACCGGCTTCCTACTTCAAATAGCAGGACTTCAAAACGACTACTTTGAGTTCGATTCAATCTTCGTGGTCAATGATGGCGGATCAATTCAATTTTTCTTTTTTCAGTTCAGATAAACTGTCGTCTTTTTCCGCTTTTCCGGTTAGCCCTTTCTTTTTAGTGATCTCCCTTGTCAAATCAGCGATCAGGGAAGTCCATCCGGTTTGATGGCTTGCACCCAGTCCCTGGCCCGTATCGCCATGAAAATATTCATAAAAGAGAAGCAGGTGCTCATTGCCACGCCTACGGTAAAACCAGTCATAAGGTCCGTATAACCTGCGTTTCCCTTCAGGATCCTTCTCGAATAAACTGACTACTCTTCTTGTCAACTCGTCTGCCACCTGTTCCAGGTTCATCTTCTGCCCTGAACCAACCGGGCATTCCACCAACAAGCTATCTCCATAAAATTCCCCGAATTTCCTGATAGACTGAATGATCAGATAATTGATGGGCATCCACACGGGTCCTCTCCAATTGGAATTGCCTCCGAAAAAATCCGAAGTGGAATCGCCGGGATCATATTGGATTTTATAGAACACACCATCAAGCGTAACGGTGTACGGATGTTCCTTGTGATACTTGCTGAGAGCCCTTATGCCACCGTCGGAAAGGAATTCGGATTCATTCAAGACTCTTTCCAGGAGATAAACAAGTCTTTTTTGCGGCACAACTGAGAGCAGGGTCTTTTCTCCATCTGCCCTTTCCTCATTTGGCCAGAAACGGTTATTCTTTCGTCTATAATTTTCAAACCATGTGATCCGCTTTTTGAAATCCTCCAGCTTCTGCAATTTTATTTTGTCAATGATGGACACCGCGAATAAAGAGGTGAGTCCTACAATGGAATAGATTCTCAAATGCAATGGCTCAGATCCGGCAATGGAAAGAGTGTCATAAAAAAATCTGTCTTCTTCATTCCACATGCCCTGCACATTTAGGGCATCGGCAATAAAAACAAACTGTTCAAAAAACTTGGTGGCCGTATCTTCAAATGACCTGTCTACAATGGCGATCTCGAGTGCGATATCGAGCATATTCAGGGCATACATGCCCATCCAACTGGTACCATCAGCCTGCTCCAATTGCATTTCCCCGGGCAATTGGCTGCTGCGATTGAAGACGCCAATATTATCCAGTCCGAGGAATCCTCCTTCAAACATATTATTCCCATTCGCGTCTTTACGATTTATCCACCAGGTAAAGTTGATAAGCAGCTTTTGAAAAACCCTTTTGAGGAAACCGAGATCACCCTTACCCGTCATATTCTTTTCCAAATGGTAAACCTGCAGCGCTGCCCAGGCCTGTACTGGTGGATTCACGTCACTGAAATTCCATTCGTATGCAGGTAGTTGCCCGTCGGGTTTCATATACCATTCCCGCATGATCAGCATTAATTGGTGTTTGGCGAAAGTGGGATCCACCAGGGCCATTGCGATGCTTTGAAAGGCAAGATCCCAGGCCGCGTACCAGGGATATTCCCATTTGTCAGGCATGGCGATGATGTCCTGATTCTTGAGATGCTTCCAGTCGTGATTACGGCCATTCAACTTCACGTCATTCACCGGTGTAATGCCATCACTGGTGCTAAGCCATCGTTCCACATCATAATGATAGTATTGCTTATTCCACAAGAGCCCCGCCAGAGCCTGCCGCTGTATCCGGCTCATCTCTTCCAAATTACCGGAGGGCAGAATGGCCTTATAAAAATCATCGGCTTCCTGTTTCCGTTTGGAAAATAATTTTTGAAAGCCATTAATAAATGGATCGTCGGTAAGCCTGTTGCTCAAGCATAAGTAAATAGTCTGTGTTTTTCCGGCTTTGATTTGCATCCGGTACACAGGCGAGAATTTGGTACCGCCTTTTTTCTTTCTGAGTGCTTCAAGGTTTTCTCCCTTGATGATGCCATTATGAAAAGCATCCTTGGTGAAAATGCTTTCGTTTGGGATGCCTGAAACTATTTCAGTATTGGTGGCATTTTCGGTAAAAAGCTGATCGTGCGGTGGCTGATAATAGAAATAATAAGTGCCCAGGCGACTGTGGGTGGCTTTCACCGAATTTTGATTCTTCATGGGCGCGATGAAAGCCTTCTTGTCGGTCTGCTCATAGTTCCATCGATTGTAGAACCATAGGGTAGGCAATACCGTTAAACTGGCCATCCGCGGCCCTTTGTTTGTAATATCAATCCGGATGAAGATTTCCTGAGAGTTTTCCTTAGCGTAGGTAACCTGCACGTCAAAATATTCATCATTGTCGAATATGCCCGTATCCAGGATTTCGAATTCGGGATCCTGTTTAGACCTTGACCTGTTCTTTTCCAATAATTCCTTGTAGGGAAATTCTTTCTGTGGGTATTTGTACAAATACTCCATGTAATAATGGGTGGGAAGATTGTCGAGGTAATAGTACAATTCCTTCACGTCCTCTCCGTGATTGCCTTCATAATTGCCGAGGCCAAACAGCCTTTCCTTGAGTATCCTGTCCTTTCCATTCCAGAGCGCAACGGCGAAACAAAGATTCTGGAAGAAATCAGAAATGCCTGCCAGGCCATCTTCCCCCCAACGATAGCATCTGCAATGCGCGTGGTCAAAAGGGAAATATCCCCATGCATCACCATTATTGCTGTAGTCTTCCCGCACGGTGCCCCATTGTCGTTCACTCAGGTATGGGCCCCATTGCTCTAACGGTATTTTTTTGCCCGCATTCACTGCAAGGCGTTGATTTTCTGCTGTCATTTTCATCAATTTTCATGACGCCGGGCATACTGGAAATTCCTCTACCGCAATTGCATTCCCCGCGTCATGAATTCTTTTTTTAAAACTTTCCGGCAAGCGACCGGTGACAAATATAAAGGGAATCCTTTCCCACTCGATGGCGCGAAATTAAGATTTGTCGGCCATTTGAGGAATTCAGGCTTTAAGAATTGTCCATTCCCGGCCCCCGGCCGATTCCGGCTGAATATGGTATGGCGAAAGAGTCTGAAAAACTTGCCTGAAAAATTCAGGCTTTTACTTATTTTGTATTCGGATCCAGGCTTCAATTCCATTAAACCTTTTCGCAAAAAATACAGCTATGTTCAAATGGCTTCTCACCGCTTGCTGTATATTGGCTTGCTACATTGGCGGCTATTCCCAATCATTGTATGAAATGAAATTTACCGACAAGAATAAAGTCGAATATACCGGCTTGCTTGTGTATTTCAACGAGAGCAAGGGATATATGCGAATCGCCTATACTACGAACAATGTGTACAATGTAGTGAACGTAGATTATACCTCCGTTGCCGGTAAGCTGGGCGATAATATCAATTATTTCTTTATGAAAGGCAGCAATCCAAAGTTCATAACGGACCATGCTGCCGATGCAAGGTACAATTCCGACTACTTCATCTGGACCTGGAAAAACGGACAGGCGCAGCAATTGCCCTATACCACCGACGACTCAAGTTTCCAGGTGGGAAATATGCTTCCGGTTGCTTCATTTGTGCAATTAAAGACAACTGAAATCACCGATACCTACCTGCGTTATTTTTTCGGTTCCAACGAAATGGAATACATCTCTCTCAAAAAGATGTGTGGCATCACTGACGTAAAGGATCCGGTTGTCAGCAACAATGGTATCACTTTGCATTTTGTTATAGTTGCCAATACCCTTATTGGGGATATTGGGAAGAGCTGCAATACTGATAAAGACAGGCTGGAATATGAATTCAGCAGCATTGCCGACGCGCTCCAAATAGGATTCAAGAAATATGAAGTATATGGAGAAAATTTCAACAAGTACAATGTAAATTCTATTCTGAACAGTGTATCCGTTTCTCCAAATGACATTGTGATATTCGTGTACAGAGGGCACGGATTCAGATGGTCAGATCAAAAGGACAGTTGGCCCATGCTTGACCTCCGAACTTCATTTTACAACCCGATCAATGATAACAGCTCCATTAACCTCGGAACAGTATATACAAGCCTTGTAGGAAAAGGCGCGCGCCTGAATATCATTCTCGGAGACTGCTGCAATTCAGATGTTGGAATCAGCAAGATGACCGCGAATAATTTCCTCAATCCGCAAGCCGACAATAAGCCCGATGTGGGTAAGCTGAGAAGGCTATTCATATCAGCCAAAGGAAATATTTTATCGGCCGCTGCAAAGCCGGGAGAAGTTTCCTGGGCAAATGATTTTGGAGGGTTTTTCACCATCAGCTTTCTGCAGGCAATGAAAGAGCAGATAAGCTATCTCACCTATGGAGCACCCGACTGGCAGCAAATAATCAACTATACCATTCAACTGGCAAGGGATAAGACCTCGCAGAATCAATGTAATAATTGCTCCATACAAGACGGAATTCAGTACGCGGCCATCAATTATTGAAATCAATTGGGCCAAAATTTTCCATTGGTGAATTTCACAAAATGTGAAAGGAATTCATACAATTTATTTGCTGTTTTTCCTTTTTTTAGCTGCCCTTCAATTGCTACCTTCCATGTATGTTGGAAAACGATAATTCTAACGCCTGGTTTCGGATGGCGCTGCAATTTGTGAATCAAACCAGCCAGCATATTTTTCTGACCGGCAAAGCCGGTACTGGAAAAACCACTTTTCTGAAGCATGTGAAAGAACAAAGCGCCAAGAATCTGGTGGTGGTGGCCCCTACCGGCGTGGCCGCAATCAACGCAGGCGGCGTTACCATGCATTCCTTCTTTCAACTGCCCTTTGGGCCATTCATTCCAAATGGACAAAGAGGCTGGGGCGATGGGGCGGAAAGGAATTTTGGCATCGCAACTCCGCAAACTGTTTTTAAGAACATCCGGTTCAACAAGGCAAAGTTGGAACTGGTTCAGGAACTGGAACTCCTGGTGATTGATGAAGTGAGTATGCTCCGTTCAGATATGCTGGACGCTGTGGATCTCATTCTCAGGCATTTTCGCCACCAGCCCTTAATGCCATTCGGAGGAGTACAGGTCCTGTATATCGGCGACCTTTTTCAATTGCCACCAGTTGTGAAAAATGAGGAATGGGAGATACTGAAACCAATTTATAAAAGCCCCTTTTTCTTTGACGCCCTTGTATTGCAACAGGCTCCTCCTGTGTACCTGGAGTTGAAAAAAATCTATCGGCAAAATGAAGCGGGTTTCATCGATCTGCTCAACAAGATCCGCAACAATTGCAGCGAAGCCGAAGACCTGGAATTATTGCACAGAAGATATGATCCCCATTTCCGGCCTCCTGATTCCGAACGATATATCATACTTACCACGCACAATGCCAAAGTGGATTCAATCAATCGCCGTGAACTGGCCACACTTTCAGGTGAATCATTTTCCTTTGAAGCGGTAATAGAAAAAGAATTCAACGAAAAAGCGCTTCCCGCGGAAAAAATACTGGAGTTGAAAGCGGGGGCTCAAATCATGTTCCTTAAGAATGATAAGGGTGAATTCAGGCGGTATTATAACGGGAAGATCGGCATCATTTCACGCCTCGATGAAAATGAAATCTATGTGGAATTTCCAAATGAACCCGGAGAATTATTGCTCGAAAAAGAAACCTGGCTAAATATCCGTTACCATTATAGCAAGGAGCGTGGCACTATTGAAGAAGAAGAACTCGGCAAATTCATCCAGTATCCAATCAGACTGGCCTGGGCCATCACCATTCACAAGAGCCAGGGGCTCACTTTTCAGAAAGCCATAATTGACGCGGGTGAATCATTCGCCCCGGGTCAGGTATATGTGGCCCTTAGCAGATTGGTTTCCATGGATGGACTGGTACTCTATTCGAGAATCCAACCCCATTGCATCCAGACGGACGAAAGAGTGCTTCAATTCGCTCATGCGGAAATATCAGCATTGGAATTGCAGCAACAATTGTCTATTGAACAAAAGAATTTCATAACTTATTCTCTGATTCGTTCCTTCGACTGGACCAAAATAGTTGAAAAATTCAGGGAATTTAATGAAGGATATGAAGATCGCCTCATTCCAGACAAAGAAATCGCCATTGACTGGTTTGAACAGTTGCTCCAAAAATTGATTCTGCAGGAAGAGCTGGGTTCCAGATTCAAATTGCAGTTGGAAGAACTACTGCCAATGGCTCCGGATGACCAATACAAAACCCTGCAACAAAGAGTAAATGCAGCCACGGAATATTTTACTAAGGCCCTGGACGAATACATTGCCTCCATTCTACAGCATGTAAAAAAATTCCGGGCAAAACAAAGAGTGAAGACTTACCTGAAAGACCTCAGTCATTTGGATTCGCTATTAATGAGAAAAAAACAGGAACTGGCAAAAGCGAAGCGGATGGCAGAAGAACTTCAAAATGGAAGAGAGCCCGCAGAAATTCTCAGTGTTACAATAGAAACAGAAAAGCAAAAACACAAAGATCTCATAACAAATGAAAAGTCAATAGTTCCTAAACTCAGGAAGGGTGAAACTTTCCGCATGAGTCTGGATTTATTTAAGGCAGGAAAATCAATCGCCGATATTGCCTCCCTGAGATCACTTTCTTCTTCTACAATTGAAGCACACCTGGTAACTTTCATTGCCACAGGCGAAATTAAATTGAGCGAGCTTGTTTCGGCGGAGAAAATTGAAAACCTGCTGAAAGTGATAGATGAACTGGGCCCGGCACCCCTTGCGCAAATCAAGGAAAAATTGGGAGATGCCTTTACTTATTCTGAAATCCGGGCGTCAATGATGCATTGGAAACTAATGCGCCAGGCGGCTGAGAAAGAATGAAGGAAAGAATTCATTTACTACATAGTTGTCTAGAATTTTTGCCGTTGTTGGTGTTTCCCCTTGTATAGCCACAACCCATTTGAAAAAAATTACCTGGGAGCACCAACAACATGAAATCCGGTTGTTGGTGTCGCCGCTAAAATCATATTATTCAGATCTGCTTCTGACGAACACACAACAACGGCCGCATGTGGAGGGAACTCCTGCAAAGGGAAAAATTTAGATTATATGAAGAACAAGAAACCCTATTACCATTTAGAATAAAGTTCTTGAAAAACTTGATGGTAAACTTCTACCCGGCCTCCTCTCAAGATGACAATTGGGGACAAACAAGAACGATCTCTATTTAATATGCCCTCATAATTCAGGGCTTCATCGCAGGTCCCGCATTTCTCAGGTAGAATTCCCGATGTAATTTGTAGTCTTTAAAACATTCCAGTATATACATCCCAAGTTCCGCATCATTCACCATTTGCACGAATTCGTATTGCGGGCGGTAGTGTACCATGAAACTGTCCAGTTCGGGACTTTCCAGGTCGGTTAATTTGTGAACGAATAATTTACTGTAACGATGATCCACATATTTATCCCTTTCTTCATTCAGGAGCCATCGCTGCAGGAATGCAAGATTCCGGTTGCGCCTGAATCGGAACACATTGATCAGTTCGTCCAAATCAACACCAACTCCTGCGCCTCCTGAAGGAAGAGATGAGATGCGGAGGCCGGGCTTTTGATAATTAAATGCCTTGGCATAATCCCGGCGGTTTTGGAGCGAATCGAAACGATAGCTCTGCTTCTTTATGGTTACTCCTGGTAATTCTATCGCAGGTATCTGGATGGATATATCAAATTCAGCGGGATTTTGGATTGACTTCAGAGGATATTTTGGAGTGGGCTTTCCCAGGTAAGAAAACCAGATGGAATCATTGGCCACTACCCTAATGCTATAAAAGCCGCTTGAATCGGTCTGCGTTCCATTCCCTGAACTGGTGAGCACGCTCACGCCCTGCATCGGTATCCTTTGCGTAATATCATACACTCTACCTTCCACTACCTGCGCCCGAGCCTCAAGACCAGGAATAGATAACAGGGATAAAGCCACGATAATATTTCGGAGACCCTTCAGGTTAAGAGATTTGCTTGTAAGATAAATCCTGTCATTCAAATCGCATTATGTAGTATGGGTTTTTAACAACAAATTGTTGCTGCTCAAGCATTTCCCTACATAATATCAAGACTGCAATTCCGTTATATTCAATAAATCCTCCTGTACCATGAAAAGCTTACCGCTCTTCGGTTTCATTTTCATTTCAGCACTTACCACATTCAGTTCAGCAAAGGCCCAACAGCAGGGAAACCCAGACAGCCTTTTTTCTCAGGGAGTTGGCTTCATGAATGACGCTGGTGACTGGTCCGCTAAAGGAAATACGCTCAGGGCCAATGAGTACTACCAGAAAGCAATCGACAAATTCAGCGTGGCGATTCAAATCAATGATAAACTTCAGGGGCTCACCGCAGCTATGGCTCACTGTTATTTTGAAACAAAGCAATATAAGGCCTCCGTATATTGGTACCAAGAAGCTTTAGCGCAGGATAGTTCCCTCGCCAAAGCCTTGGCCGAATTGGGGCTTAGCTATATTTACCTTGGGGACGCTGACACGGCGGTCCACTATATCAGGATGGCGGTACTACACGATGGAAATGAAATGTTTGTAAAAGGGCTTTCCGCCAAATTGGTGGAGATAGCGGAAGGAATCCAGGGCAAGGCCAATATACTCAGCAAGAAAGATCTCGAACCCGGAAATGATCTTTACCGGATTGCCATGAAGGTCCTTATCGAAGCATTTGAACTGGACCCATACAGAAATGAAGTGGCTAAGAATATTTCTGACCTCGGCTTTCGCCTGAATGACTACGACATAGCCAGCAAATACCTGCAATACTCGGTCAGGTAACAGAATCAAAGATCCATTTCCCAAATACCGCTAAACAAGGGGATATTTCTCTAAGCTAACGGAGAAGGGCACCCGTATATTTTCTCCATGATTCCTGTCTTTCCCAATTCCACTTACGGCTCAATGGAATCATGCCCAAGTGTGGTTTTCTTTGTGGTCCCCCGCGATAGGAATTTCCCGGCCGGTGGAAAAGTCACTTTCATTTTCAGTGAATGGCCAGACTGACTATTGCAGGCTTTTCTGCAGAAGGTTGCGCCAGGAATCATAAAGCGCTTCATAAACCTGCCTGTTCTTCTTCGGTTCGGTCAGGGAAATGGGTTTAAAATTCTGAAATGCCTCCGAGGGAGAACGAAATATTCCGGCGCCAATTCCTGCACCTATAGCCGCACCCACAGATCCGTCATTTTGATATAGTTCCACCGGAGCACCCGTGAAATTCACGAAAAGTTCCGTGAACAGATCGCTCAGGAACATATTGGCCCTACCCGCCCGTATAACCGATGGTTGCAGCCCGTTTTCACGCATAATATCGAGGCCATACCTGAACGCGCAGGCAATGCCTTCCTGCACTCCTCTAAATATATGCGCTCTTGTATGAATCGTAGTCTGCAATCCGCTGAAAGCTGCGCCTGGCATCTGATTTCCAAGCATACGTTCCGCGCCATTCCCAAAGGGCAATACAAACAATCCTTCGCATCCCAGTGGAATAGAGGCCGCCATATGGTTCATTTGCGCATAAGACGAATCCTCACTCATGTTTTCTTTCACCCAGCGATTCATGATGCCGGTGCCATTGATGCATAATAACACACCGATCCTTTTTTGTTTTGAGGCATGATTCACATGAGCAAAACTGTTAACTCTTGACTGAGGATCATAAGTTGCTTCACCGCTCACCGCATAAATCACACCCGAAGTGCCGGCCGTAGCGGCAAGTTCCCCGGGTTCAAGCACATTCAGCGATAGCGCGTTATTCGGCTGATCGCCCGCCTTGTAAGAAACAGGAATTCCCGGGCTGAGCCCAAGATCATCAGCAACGGCCCTGGTTAAATTTCCATGGATTGAAAATACCGGCTTCACGGGTGGCAACAGAGTATCATTGAATCCAAAATAATCCATGATGCCACGGGCGGGCGATTCTGATTGAAAGTTCCATAGTATCCCCTCCGAAAGCGAAGAGGCCGATGTGCTTATTTCTCCGGTGAGTTGTAATGCGAGATAATCCCCCGGCAACATCATCTTGTCTGTTCTCCTGAATATTTCAGGTTCATTTTCTTTTACCCAGGCCAATTTGGAGGCTGTAAAATTGCCGGGTGAATTCAAAAAATGTTTAAGACAGTATTCCTCCCCCAATGCTTCAAATGCCTTATTACCCAGCTCAACCGCACGACCATCGCACCAAATGATTGAAGGCCTTAGAACTTTCCGCTGCTTATCAACAATTACCAATCCATGCATTTGATAAGCAATGCCTATGGCGCCAATATCCTTCATTTTGAATTTCCCTTTGGCATTGAGTTGCTTCATAGCCATTCTGAAATAATTCCACCAACTTTCGGGTTCCTGTTCGGCCCAGCCAGCCTGTTTGGAGATGATGGGGGCCTCTGTTTCAGGGTATTGTGCGGAAGCCAGGGCCCTTGCGGTTGAGGCTTCTACCACAGAAACTTTTATGGATGATGTACCTATGTCAATTCCAAGTAATAACATACAACAGATTCAATGATGAAAGAATCAGGACGACAATTTACTAATTCCGAAGTTAAGCTTGTCAATTTCGGTCTGGGATGCCTGTTTCATCAGGCCGAATAGTCACCAATAAGAAAAAAGCAGGCGCAAAGCCTGCTATTCCCTATGCTCAAAACCAATCTGCACCTGGTTTTTCACGCGGTTAGCAACTACCTGATAGCCTTTGAGCCGTTAAGAATATTTTGTCTTCTTTATCCCACATCTCATACACCTGAGCCTTCATTCTTTGCTACAGCGCTTAAAACCAATTATTCATCGTTCAAACTATAATGTCACCAATTCATTCGCCATTTTTCTATTGTCCAGCCAATTATATTCTACCTCAAATTCGTTGGAGTGCACGATCGTAACCCTGCCCTGGTTGTTAATTCCAAAATCGCAGTTGCCCATGATATTGATCAATAATTCCGGAGAATGGATCATCCCAACCGTGTAAACCCTGGCTTCACCATTCACCCGAATTTTCTTTAAATGATTTACGGGCAAATACACCACGGCCCTGGCTTTGCCTCCATCGCTCTTGCTCCCAATAATCAGCTCCCCATCCTTTTCCCTAATGGTGATTGCATCCACATATTTTTGAGGTGCCTGAATGGTCAGCGTTTCCGATTCCCCCTCAATCAGCAATACATTCACACCACTCGAAATCAGAATCGTGTCGAATGCAGCCGTGAGTTTGACTTCCTTCAGCACTGGTTTGTCATTCTCCTGGACCATGTTTGGCGGAATGAAAGACGCGGACCTCATTTCTATATACGAGTATCTAAGGACCCTGAAACCTATCAGGAATTCAATCCAAAAATTCAAGCCACTGGCGCCATGAGGACCCCGATAAGGCTACAATAAAAATTAAGGATTAAAACAAATAGATGCTGGCCGGATATTTCGTGACAGAGCTTCATTTCTTCTCCGTATAGTTAGAATAATTCTCCTTCGAGTACACCCCGGGCATTGCATGGCTGCCGGGAATAAATTCCAGGCTTACGAAATTGATATTTTCAATAGTGGTTAGATTGATCACCACAGTAGATAAATATTCCGCTGCACCAAAAGATCCCATACGTTCTGTTAACGTATAAGCGCTATCAATGACTGCATATACCGTATCATTGGAAACGTTTAGCAGCCTCAGCCTCACGCCAGGATAAACCGAATTGATTCCATTCACAACCAGTTTTGGATCCGTAATCCTGATAGTATCCTGGAATACCCTGGTCTTTATTTTATTGTAGTCATCAACCGTCCAGAATAGAACCGTGTCTGGCTGGTCCATAATGGTTTCCTGAACCGGAGCCCTCTTATCGGGACCCGAGCAGGAATAAATCATGACCATCAGGAACAGGGAAAAGGGTAATATCCGAATGAAATTTTTCCACTTCATTCTTCAAATTACTAAAACTAAAAGGTAGGTCAATGCTATTTTAACAAATTATACACCAGGAGACTCATGGTATAGGCGAGGAATGTCATGTAGAGCAACTGGATCACGGGCCATTTCCAGCTCCTGGTTTCTCTTTTTACCACGGCAAGCGTGCTCATGCATTGCATGGCCAGCACATAAAATACCATGAGCGACAAGGCCGTGGCAAGGGTGTACACTTTCGTGCCGTCTGGCCTTACCGCGGATCCCATTTTCTGCCGCAGGGTATTGCTATTATCATTCCCTTCATCACCTACGCTGTAAAGGGTTGCCATAGTACCCACAAAAACTTCCCTCGCGGCAAAGGAAGTGACCAGGGCAATGCCGATCTTCCAATCAAAACCAAGAGGCAACAGGGCAGGCTCTATGCTCTTTCCCAGTATGCCTGCATAACTGTTCTGAAGGAGCTCGGTATTTTTCTGCCTCTTCAACTCAGGCTGCTGTTCCGGATGTGCGAATGCAAGTTGTTCATAATGTTGTTTCACCGCATTCATCTTCTTACTGGGGCCATAGGAACTCAATGCCCAAAGGATGAGTGAAATCACCATGATCACCTTGCCGGCATCGAATACAAAAATCCTGGCCTTTTCAATCATTGCATATAGAACATTCTTCCAACGGGGCGTTCTGTACACCGGCAGTTCCAAGATGAAAAAGCTCTTTTCTTTGACCCTGATAAACCACTTCATAACATAGGATACTATCAAAGCCATCACCAGCCCGAGCAGGTATAGACCCATCATAACCAGGCCCTGCAGACTGAGGAATCCAAAATAATATTTACCCGGCACTACCAGTCCTATCAGAATAGTGTACACGGGTAATCGGGCGCTGCAGCTCATTAACGGAGTAATCATGATGGTGAGTAGGCGCTCCTTCTTATTTTCAATATTCCTGGTACTCATGATGGCTGGCACGGCACAGGCAAAACCGCTGATCATCGGCATTACACTCTTGCCATTGAGCCCTACTTTTCGCATGAGCTTGTCAGATAGGAAGCTGATCCTTGCCATATAACCCGTGTCTTCCAATATCGTGACGAGTCCAAAAAGGATCATGATCTGGGGCACAAATACCATGATGCCGCTCAGTCCGGCCAAGGCTCCATTGATCAGGAGATTGGTGCCCCATCCCTGGGGCAGAATATCCGTTAGCCATCCTCCCAATTGACCAAATATCCATTCGATGCCATCCATTGGATAACGCGCAATCCAAAAAATACTTTGGAACAGCAGGAATAATACTACCACCAGTATCAGATAGCCCCACTTGCGATGCAGTAATATATCATCCAGCTTATCGGAGACCAATTGCTTTTCTTTAGGATCGGCCTCCACTACTGTCTGTTGCATTATGGTGCGAATCCGGGCATAGCGTTGCATGATTTCATCTGCCTGCACCCTCGTATGGTTAAAGTTGTGGTTCTGCTCTATCTGTTCTATGGATTCCTGTGTGTTATCGTCTAAAGAAAATGATTCGTGATTGATTAGGTAGTGAACCGCGGCGTAGTCACTGAGATGAGGCAATAATTGTTTCACTTCGGCTATAGGTTCCTGTGCCAATGTATCCGTATCAACAAAATTCCAGGAAGGAGCCTTATACAATCGGAAGGCCGTGTGTTCTATGGCTTTCTTGAGAGGACCGATACCCTTTCCCTTTCTGGGATTTATTGGTATCACGGGCACTCCCAATTCCCTTTCAAGGCCCATCACGTCAACCACTGTGCCTTTTTTCCGGGCAATATCCATCATCGTGAGGGCAATCACCACGGGTAATTTCAGGTCGATGACCTGGGAAGCAAACAACAGGTTTCTCTTGAGATTGCTGGCATCTACTATCACTATCAGCATATCGGGTTTCTCCTTGGTGGCAGGGTTCATCAACACATTGTAAGAGACCCATTCGTCTGACCTCCGGGGATAGAGGCTATAAGTGCCCGGTAAGTCGATAATATTAGCCGCGAGGGATTCCGAAATCCGGCACACGCCAGTCTTCTTATCCACCGTAACCCCCGGGAAATTGCCAACTTTTTGATTCAATCCTGTCAAAGAGTTGAATAATGAAGTTTTCCCGCTATTGGGATTACCCAGCAATGCGATATGTATGTTTTTTGGTGTCAATTTGTTTCGGAATCAATTTGCAAAAGTAATGGCAAAAGCTCAGTGAGCACTTACGAAAGGAGGAAATCAGGGGTTAGAAGTACGATATAAATGTTAAAGACTTGAGTAAGGATAAATTAATCAGCATATTATCTTAGATAACCAGGGCAAAACCATGCTGGAATATATTTTGTAAGTATAACTTTGCCCGGGACCATCAATAATCCAAAGATCAAACATGAAAGGTATTCTAATCTCACTATTGTTCATTAGCCAGCTAACCTTTGCCCAAAGACTGAAGAAGGCAGACCGGAAGATCGTAGAGGACCTGAAAAGAAATATCGGCTACCTGGCCGATGATAAGTTGGAGGGCCGCAGGGCCGGTACTCCTGGTGAAAAGCTTGCCTATGAGTATATCAGCAACCAATTTAAGTCTGCAGGCCTTGAACCCAAAGGAGAAAACGGCTACTATTTGCAGGAATTCGAAATTAATGATGGTAAACAAATCAATCCGGGAACACTGTTCAGAGTAAATGAAACTGCCCTATACCCCGGAAAAGATTTTATTCCCCTGGCCTTCAGCCCAAACTCTCCATTGATTGAAGCCGCTGTGGCAGTTTCACTCTCAGAAAAAGGAGTTCCCTGGTTCAAGGACCTTGATCCGGTATTGGAAAATAATCAGAATAATCCTCACTTTGACTTGGAACAATATATTAAAATTGAGGCCTCGCAAGCCGCCCAAAAAGGAGCAAGGGCGCTTGTGTTGTATAATACCTCTAACATCCCCGACAAAATTTCGTTTGAAAAGAAAGACAGGTCCCCTGCCGCACCCATTCCGGTACTATATCTTACCAAAACAGCCAAGGAAAAATATTTTAAAGATGAATCAGCTACCTATGACGTAAAGATTAAAGTGGATATCGGAGAAAGCAAGAGGACCGGACATAATGTGGTAGGCTATATCAATAATAATGCTTCCTCAACCGTAATCATTGGTGCTCACTATGATCATCTCGGATATGGGGAAGATGGAAATTCTATGCTGCATACCGGCGAAAGACTGATTCATAATGGAGCAGATGATAATGCCAGCGGCACTGCAGCGCTCATTGAATTGGCAAATTTGCTGTCCAAGGCAAAAGCAAAAGACAATAATTATCTCTTCATTGCTTTTTCAGGTGAAGAATTAGGACTATTCGGATCGAAATATTTCACAGAACATCCTACGATCGATCTTGCCAATACCAATTACATGATCAATATGGATATGGTAGGTAGACTGAATGATAGCTCAAAGACCCTGACAATTGGAGGCTATGGCACTTCACCGGTTTGGAGCAGCGCCTTATACTCGGAGAAGAAAATTCCTTTTACAATAAAAATTGATTCAAGTGGCACGGGCCCGAGCGACCACACTTCATTTTATAGAAAGGATATTCCCGTCTTGTTTTTCTTTACCGGTATTCACAGCGACTATCACAAACCTACCGATGATGCCAATAAAATTAATTACACAGGCGAAATGAGGATCATCAGATATATCTACGGCCTGATCGGAAATCTGAATTCCATTGGGAAAATAAGTTTTACCAAAACCAGAGAGCAGCCAAGTTCCAGCCCTTCGAGGTTTTCTGTAACCCTGGGAATCATGCCCGACTATACTTTCAGTGGAACAGGTGTGAGGGTGGATGGCGTAAGCGATGGCAGACCGGCACAAAAAGCAGGCCTTAAAACAGGTGATATTATTACGCAGTTGGGAGACTTCCACGTGTCTTCTCTCGAAAATTACATGGAAGCTCTTAGTAAATTTAAAAAAGGCGACAGCACTAAAGTGAAAATAAAGCGAGGCAACGAAGAAAAATTATTTGATATTAGTTTTTGATCCTTATTGGCGCGGATAGCATTGTTCAGCATATGAAATACAAAATCGACAACGACACCCTGGTAGATGAATTCTTCGCGGAAACCAGATTATTGGGTATCGTGGCATCGATGAAAGACTATCAGTTCTGTTGGCATCTGAACCAGGTGATGCGCTGCGATTTTCGGGTAAATCATGATATTGAGATCCTCCTTACCAAAAAGAAAAGACAATATTTCTTTTCCATTTATGAATATAAGGAGCCCGGAGGGGCCATTACACATTACCTTTACAATAACCAGTTCGATGGGGAATATTTGCTTCCGGAATTCAGGCATCTTGATTTTTTATGGCTGTTGAAAGGCGACAATTCCCCTGATGAAGAAGTGCAATTTCTTCAGCAATCCATAAAGATCATTCCTTCCGTACAATTAGTGATGGAGCTTCAAACCGGAAAAATCAAAAATAAAGGGCATATGATTTTTTGAATCTTTTACTCCGATTCTGGTAAATCATCTTAAGATATTTTCGAAAAATAAAATTTCCTGCTATGTGGAAAGAACAGAACAATCAGCTCTACAAGAAATTTGAGTTTAAAGATTTTTCAGAGGCTTTCGCTTTCATGACAAGAGTGGCGCTCGAGGCCGAAAAAATGGATCATCATCCACTATGGACAAATGTGTGGAACCGTGTGGAAATATGGCTATCCACACATAGCGCCGGTGATATTGTAACAGACAAGGATTACCAATTGTCTCAGAAGATTGACCAATTGCTCAAATAATATTTAAATCCGGAATTAATTGAAAAAAGGGGAAATCCTGACCGCCATTGGATTTTTTGCCACGATCCTACCGATTGGCCTGGCATAATCTGCAAGACCAAATGCACTTAGAACTTTTCTGAGCTCATCCACGCCTGAGGGTCTCACCGCCACCAGGAGCCCGCCGCTGGTTTGAGGATCCGCCAATATTGCTATTTCATGATCCTGTATCGGTTCGGGAGAACCGCCAATTTTATGACCATAGCTCTTCCAATTGCGGCTTGTCCCTCCAGGAACGGCTTTCAGGGAGATGTATTTTTTCAATTCGGGAATTATCAAAGGGATTTGATCGGGATATATTTCTACGGACACATTCCCACCTTCTGCCATTTCCACTACATGACCTAATAGTCCAAACCCCGTAACATCGGTCAGTGCCGTTACGGCTTCCATCTTTCCAAAAGCCTCTCCAGCCTTGTTTAATTGCATCATTTGTCTGGCTGCAATACTCTCATGCTGTTTTTCGAGCAGGCCCATTTTTTCTGCAGTTGTTAAAATTCCCACTCCCAGGGGTTTAGTCAAAAACAAATAATCACCGGCACTGGCGAGGTTATTTTGCTTGATATTATTTACCGGCACAATACCGTTAACCGCCAAACCAAAAATAGGTTCGGGAGAATCAATGCTGTGTCCACCCGCTAGTGGTATCCCGGCTTCGGCACAAATGCTTCTCCCACCGGCAATCACGTTTTGCGCTACCGAAGCGGAAAGCTTATTCACGGGCCATCCCAATATGGCAATGGCCAGTATGGGACTGCCGCCCATTGCGTAAACATCACTAATGGCATTCGCGGCGGCTATTCGTCCAAATTCAAATGGGTCGTCTACAATAGGCATGAAAAAGTCAGTCGTGGATATGAGTGCATTACCATTTCCCAAATCATATACGGCCGCGTCGTCTCTGCTGTGATTGCCAACCAGCAGCTTGAGATTATCCGGGGCGGCAATATTTGTCTTAAGAATTTCATCCAGCACTTCTGGTGAAATTTTACAACCGCATCCGGCCCCATGAGAATACTGAGTCAATTTTATATCTGTCATATTTTCCCCTGAATATCTTTTAAACTACAATCAAATTCTTCAGGTGCCGAGCGGAATTTTCATCCGCAATAATCTTTCCGAATTGGCTTTAGAATCTGTATCACCTGCCTGAATTTTCGTAAGCAATGAGTTCAAATCGGATCTGTTATGAAGGCTTTTTGAATAGAACTTGTCATAATATTTCAGGAGAATGCGAAAACATTCCCTGAAATTGTCTTCTGCCAGGTAATCCAGTGCCATCCTGGTTCCCAGCCCCCCAAGCCTTTTATTGATTCTCAAAATTGCATTGGAAAGATTTTCTTTTCCAAAAGGGGCATACCCTGCTAAAAGGGTTTCTAATCTCTCTTCAAATGGAATATCCAGGAAATATAAAGGCGAGCGACGCATGCTCATCCAAAGCGCCTGTGGTATATTGATACTGCCTATTCGCTGGCTTTCATCTTCAAGCCAAATGTTCCGGGTTTCGTAGGGCAAATGATCCGAGGTTCCTGGTTGGCAGGAAATTCCCATTCCTCCCTTCAGTGCCAGTTGCAAGGCCAGTTCATTTTCAAACATTTCCTGACTGGGCTGTTTATCTTCGCCCAGGTCGCCAAAGGCCGATCCCTTGTGATGCGCAAGGGCTTCCAGGTCTATGACCGGTTCTCCCTGCTTACATAGTTCTTTCAGCAGCATCGTTTTACCCGACCCTGTGTATCCACCCAAAACAGAAAATGAATAGGGCTGTTGAAATTTTTCCAGCACCCAGCGTCTAAACATCTTATAGCCTCCGGCAAGACTGAAAACCCTGAATCCATATAGATCCAGGAGCCAACCAATCGCTTCACTACGCATGCCGCCACGCCAGCAATGAACCAGTATTATTCCCGAACCTTGTTCAGATTCTTTTGAAAGGTTTCTCCCCCCGCTTGTTTCATAGTTCGGATTTGACTTATGGTTCCTTGAAATCGTTTCAGCCTCTTCTACAACCTGTTTCAACCTGGAACCGAAGAAGTCCAACCCTATTTTGATGGCTGTTTCCCTGTTTTGCTGTTTGTATGCGGTTCCCACTATTCTGCGCTCATCGTCTGAAAATAATGGAAAGCTATAAGCGCCTGGAATCCGGGCATGACCGTATTCACCAGGGCTTCTAACGTCTAATACAGGGTACTGACCTGCCAATTGTAAAAATGTCTCAATCAGTATTTTCTTAACGGCCACTGCCAGCAAATTTTATCCCGCAAATGTAAGCAAAGAAAAAGCCGCTGATCTCATCAGCGGCCATAATTCAATTCCGGATCTTATTATCTGAAATTTATCCGTTCATACTGGCTAGAAACTCAAGGTTATCCTTGGTTCCTTTCATTCTTTTTAGCAATTCATTCATGGCCTCTTCTGCATTCATATCTGCCATAAAATTGCGAAGCAGGTACATGCGCTTCAGAACGTCTCTATCCAGCAGGAGGTCATCGCGGCGGGTAGATGAAGCTACCAGGTCAATTGCCGGGAATACCCTTCTGTTGGCCAATCTCCTGTCGAGTTGCAATTCCATATTACCAGTACCCTTAAACTCTTCGAATATCACTTCGTCCATTTTTGAACCGGTATCTATCAATGCAGTAGCGAGTATCGTCAGAGAGCCTCCGTTTTCGATCTTTCTGGCCGCGCCAAAAAACTGTTTGGGTTTTTGCATTGCATTGGCTTCAACACCACCTGACAATACTTTACCCGAAGCAGGGGCCACGGTATTATGCGCGCGTGCCAAACGTGTGATGGAGTCGAGTAATATAACCACGTCATGTCCGCATTCAACCAATCTCTTGGCCTTTTGGAGCGCGATGGTGGAAACTTTCACATGCTTTTCAGCAGGTTCATCAAAAGTGGAAGCTATCACCTCCGCTTTTACGCTTCTTTCCATATCCGTAACTTCCTCGGGGCGTTCATCCACGAGTACGATCATGAGATAACATTCCGGATGATTTTCAGCAATGGCATTTGCCACTTCTTTCAACAACACCGTTTTACCCGTTTTAGGCTGTGCAACTATCAGACCGCGTTGTCCTTTCCCTATAGGAGTAAACAGGTCAATGATACGGGTGCTATAATTGAAAGGTTCTGTAAAGAGATTCAACTTCTCAAAAGGGAAAAGGGGCGTGAGGTAATCAAACGGTACCCTGTCTCGTACTTCTTCGGGTGATTTTGCATTGATTGTTTCCACTTTGAGCAATGCAAAATATTTCTCGCCTTCTTTTGGAGGTCGTACGGCGCCAAATACAGTATCGCCAGTCTTCAGTCCGAATAATTTTATCTGGGAAGGAGACACATAGATATCATCGGGCGAAGAAAGGTAATTATAATCACTGCTGCGAAGGAATCCATACCCATCGGGCATCATTTCCAAGACTCCTTCGCTCATGATAACGCCATCAAACTCTATGTTGAAGCCGGTATCTCTGCGGTGAGGATATAGTTTGCGGCTGGCATCTTCCGCTGAGCCGGCTTCAGCAGCTGCAATTTCCTTTCCTCCATTGTCGCTGCTGCCATTGGATTCATCAACAACCGGTGCATTTTCATCAGCAACCAGTTCATCTTCAGAACCGGCTACTTCGCCAAGAGCTATTTCAGGTTCCGCGGTCCTCGATTTCTTGTTGATTATTTTTTTCTCCGGTTTCTTTTCCACTTCACCGGCTGCCCTTTTCTTTCTCGATATCTGCGGGCTCTTTTCTGATTCAGACTCCACAATCGCCTCTTCGGTACTGTTGGATGTGGAAGTCTTAACTACCCTTTTACGCCTGGACTTGTCTTCAGATCCTTTTGAAGCGGCACTGTTCACAATAGCCTGCCTGTCGAGAATTTTATAAATCAACTCTTGTTTATCCAGCTTTTTGGGATTGGGGATTTCTAACTGCTCGGCAATATCAAGCAGTTCAGGAACGAGCATGTCGTTCAATTGGAGGATGTCGTACATAAAAACACTTGAAGGTTTAACATCTAATCAAACACCTACTTTATAAGAGAAAATGTTGAAACGGATTTAATTGATTTGATTGAAATAGTATAGTGCGGAATGGTAAAACTGATGATTCTGGAGCTAAGGAAAGAACTGATCAGCCTGATTCCACCGCAATTATACGCCTATTTTCCGGAATCTAAAAATATTTTGCCTCCTGGCAGGCCATTAGAACTGATTTAGAAGGTTTAAAACTCCGCTAATTCTGTGGAGGAGTTTATCTTTGCCGCTCTCTGCCCCAATCCTCAGCAGGACTGGCGGGCAGGGTATCCTACTTCAATTGAGTTATATATGTTCAACAAAAGAGTGAAGATAAAAGATGTGCTTTCCCAGGAACCACGAGGGCAGGAACTGACCGTTATGGGCTGGGTTCGGACTTTCCGTAATAATCAGTTTATTGCCTTAAATGATGGCTCCACAAATTCGAATTTGCAGGTAATAGTGGAACTGGGCTCCTTTGATGAATCCCTGCTGAAGCGCATTTCAACGGGCGCTTCCTTGAAAATTACCGGCAATCTGGTAGCTTCCCCCGGAAAGGGCCAGGCTCTGGAATTGAAGGCAAACACCGTGGAAATCATGGGAGACGCCGATCCGGAAAAATATCCTTTACAGCCTAAAGAGCATAGTCTGGAGTTTTTGCGCGAAATCGCTCACCTTAGGTTTAGAACCAATACGTTTGGATCTATATTCCGCGTCAGGCATGCTTTGGCCTTTGCCATTCACAAATTTTTTAACAACAAAGGATTTGTTTATTTGAATACCCCCATCATTACGGCAAATGACGCCGAGGGGGCAGGCGAAATGTTTAAAGTGACTACCCTCTCATTTGAAAAGCCCCCCCGCAACGAAGACGGGTCAGTTAATTACAGGGAGGATTTTTTCGGGAAGGCTACGAATCTCACCGTAAGCGGACAACTGGAAGGCGAACTTGCAGCGATGGCCCTTGCGGAGATCTACACTTTTGGTCCCACTTTCCGGGCCGAGAATTCCAACACTACCAGACACCTCGCGGAATTCTGGATGATTGAACCGGAAATGGCGTTTTATGACCTTGAAGACAATATGAACCTGGCTGAAGAATTCATAAAATACATTATCCGCCATGCATTGGAAAATACCCGGGAAGACCTGGATTTCCTCGCCCAACGCCTTCATAAAGAAGAGGCCCGCCTGCCCCAGGATCAGCGAAGCGAAATGGGATTGATCGAAAAATTATCCTTCGTCCTGAACAATGATTTCGAACGGATTACCTATACCGAAGCCATTGACATACTGTTGAATTCCCCGGCTTACAAGAAAAAGAAATTTTACTACGAAGTGAAATGGGGGATTGATATGCAAAGCGAGCATGAGAGGTATCTGGTTGAAAAGCACTTCAAGAAGCCCGTAATTGTTACCAATTATCCTGCATCCATCAAGGCCTTCTATATGCGCCGGAATGATGATGGGAAAACAGTGGCTGCCATGGATATACTGGCACCGGGGATTGGTGAAATAGTTGGTGGTTCCCAACGTGAAGAAAGACTGGATAAATTGGAAGAGCGCATGAAAGAAATGCATATTCCTGTGCAGGACATGTGGTGGTACCTCGATACCCGCAGATTTGGAACCGTGCCTCATGCGGGTTTTGGCCTGGGTTTTGAAAGGATGGTGCAGTTCGTGACCGGCATGACCAATATCCGCGACGTGATCGCATTCCCCAGAACACCCAGGAACGCCGAATTCTAATTCGGCGCGATTATATCTCAGGCTTTTATTTGAGAAGGCTATTCGTGTACAGAAACAATTGGTATATGCGAATGAAATGCCAATTGCCTGGTATGACTTTTCTGAAAGAGGCTATCCAATAACTTATGCTTCTTGGGTATAACCACCAGCAGATCGATATTATTATTTTCTGCAAACTCGCTGATCCCATCTTCCACCACCGGGTTATTAATGAAAAAATACTTCGGTTTCAGATCTTCCAGGAGTGTATGAAGCAGCAAAGATTGTTCAGGGGTATCAGGTTTAAAGTGCTTGCTGTTATAATCAACATTCAAAACTTCGAGCTCCGCATGAAAAGTATTTACCAATTCTCTGATCAGTTCGGTAGGAATGGATTCAACTACCATCTTGAAATCGCAAGCCAGTCCTATTTTCTTTATTCCTTTGAAAATCGCTCCCGGCGGCACTACAATCACCGGGGAGGTCAAATGTCTTATCGCCATTAGGGTATTGCTTCCCAGGAATATTCTTTCAACCGCACTCTCCCCCTTGGTTCCCATCACTACGGCCAGCGGTTTTAGAGATTTGCAAAGTTCCTCCAATTCATCAACCACATTGCCCAGTCTTGCTTCTGCATAAACTTTCAATTTGCCGGAACTGATATGCTCAACTTCGCGTTTCAATTCCTGAATTCTCTCATCATTGATTTTCTGTAGTTCTTCCGGCCCGATAATAGGTACATATACATCGTTACTGAGTGAAACCGGTATTTGATAAACATGCACCAGCATTAGATTCGAGTTGACGGCCTGGGCCATTTCAATAGCATAGTTCATCGCATTTACTGCAACCGCGGAATAATCCGTGGGAACAACGATTACTTTCATATTGATGGTTTTTAGAATACAAATGTAGCTTTTGTACTTACAACTGGAATGATTTTCATCAGTAGCAAATATGACTATTTTGTTATCGTGTAGATTTGCGGTTTCCTGGCGGGACTGAATGATAAGATTGTGGCAGGTTGAAACCCGAAATTTGATTCAGAAAAATCTTATCTGACCCAAATCTGGTAAACCAGTGAGGCAGGATTAGTTCCGCTGCTGACTTTTGCAGCGGATCCTGTATGGTGAAGATATCGCATTCCTGCAGTCAGATGAATTTGCCTGCTTTCAGATCAAAAATAAGTTTTGTAATTTATGGATCTTAAATTCCTATTATGAATATACCGGTAGTTGATCTTTCAGACTTTATATCAGGTGACAAGAAAAGAAAAAAGGCTTTTGTGGATCAAATTGGTAAGGCTTATGAAGAGATTGGTTTTGTGGCTTTGAAAAACCATGGCATCCCAGATGAATTGATTGCGCGTTTGTACAAATATGTGCAACAGTTTTTCGCTTTGCCCTTAGAAAAGAAGCTCCACTATGAGGTCAAGGGTTTGGCTGGTCAGCGCGGTTATACTTCCTTTGGAAGGGAGCATGCTAAAGGCAGTGATGCCCCAGATCTTAAGGAGTTTTTTCAATATGGACAGGTAGTGGATCCCAATGATCCTATCAGGAAAGAGTACCCCGACAATGTTGAAATAAGAGAAATTCCAGAGTTTAATACTACTTTTTTTAGCGCCTACAGAGCGTTTGAAAAATCCGGAAAATCTCTATTGCGGGCCATCGCCCTCTATCTGGATTTAGATGAAATTTATTTTGACGACTATATTAATAAAGGCAATTCCATTCTCAGGGCCATTCACTACCCACCCATCACAAGGGAACCAGCATCGGCGATACGGGCGGAACAACACGAAGACATCAATCTGGTTACACTGCTGGTTGGGGCCAGTGCCGATGGCCTGCAAATATTGACCAGGCAGGGAAACTGGGTGCCTGTTACCTCTCTGCCCGAACAGATAGTTGTGAATGTGGGAGACATGTTACAGCGCCTCACCAATAATAAACTCCGGAGCACAACTCACCGGGTGGTGAATCCTCCGCGTGAACTATGGCATACGTCAAGGTTTTCGATACCATTTTTTCTTCATCCAAGAAGTTCAATGTCTCTTGCCTGCCTGGAAACCTGTATAGATTCGCAGCATCCAAAGGCATATCCTGATGCCACAGCCGGAGAATATCTTGACGAAAGGTTGAGGGAAATCGGACTAAAAAAATGAATTTGTTTATTGATTCTTTCTAAATGGTGTGGAATATCTAAATTCAAATCCTGACTCTCAACCCATCCGTTTGAAACTATTTCGCCATATATCGTTCCTGAAGGCTGTTGCATGGCATAGCATTACGGCTTTTGGCGGGCCACAGGGACATTTCGGAATGATGATGAAAACCTTCGTTCAGCGCCGCAAGGATGTGACTGAGCAGGAACTGCTTGAATACAATGGCTTTTGCCAATTATTACCAGGAGCTTCCTCAACCCAAACACTCACTCTGATAGGATATAAGCGCGGTGGGCTTCCACTGGCCATTATTACACTGGCAATTTGGATACTACCGGCCAGCGCCCTGATGGGAGGGCTATCTTTTTCAGTGGAATTCATCAAACGTGACATTTTCCAGTTTATAAAACCAATGGCCATCGGTTTTATAGCGTTTGCCGCATTCCGGGCCTTTACCTTGGTGGTGAAGAATCGTGTGGCCAGATACATTATGGTGATTAGCATGGTTGCCACTTATTTTCTCTTCAAAAGCCCCTGGATCTTCCCAATTGTAATTATTCTTGGTGGTATTATTACCAATTTCACGGAGCAAAAAGCCGAGAAAATTGAAATCCCTTACAGGCCCATCAAATGGGGTAATATTGTAATATTCCTTCCATTTTTCTTATCGCCGGATTCCTGAGTGAAGTAGCCAGGAAAAATGATTGGCAGGAAAGAAAAGCTTATAACCTCTTTGAGAATCTTTATCGTTTCGGAAGCCTGGTATTTGGTGGGGGAGATGTGCTGATGCCCCTGATGTATGAACAATATGTGGCCCGACCCGAAATGGAAAGAATCCAGGAAAAAAACCCGAATGTTATACGAATAGATAAGAATGATTTTCTGACCGGTTTCGGAATTGTAAGGGCCATTCCTGGTCCAGTTTTTTCCATTGCGGCCTTTACCGGCGGGAGTGCGCTACGGGGCGAAGGCAAAAAAATGCAATTGCTGGGCTGCGTGATTGGGGCCGTAGCTATTTTTCTGCCCAGCGCTTTGTTGGTACTATTCTTCTTCCCGGTATGGAATAATCTGAAGAAATATGGAGGTATTTACCGCTCCTTAAAGGGTATAAATGCGGCTGTAGTGGGAATCATGGCGGCCTCGACGCTGTATCTGGCGAAGGATATATCCATTATTGAAATATTGGATGGGCGCACCATTAGCTTTCTGAATCTCGGTGTGATTGCCTGCACTTTCCTGTTGCTCACTTTTACGCGCATACCCGCTCCCGTTATAGCTCTTGCCTGCCTCCTGCTGGGCTGGCTGTTTTAATTCAGCGGTAATACCCATTTCTTTCTATCTCTTCCTTAACTATATCCGGCACCAGGTAGCGGATCGATTTCCTGTTCCGCACTAACTCACGTATTTGTGTAGCCGAAATTTGAAGCAACGGGGCATCCAGGACCCTTAGCAGCGGAGATTTGTTTTCGGGAATTTCAAAACCGGCACGTTTGTAAACGTAAATGGGATAGCGTTGGAGAATAATTTCAGGATTTTTCCATTTAGGCAAATTCTGAAAACTGTCACTTCCCATTATTATTGAGAATTGGTTCACTGGATATTTTTCTTCCAGGTATGCCAGGGTTTCAACCGTGTAGGAAGGCTTTGGCAAATAGAATTCAATATCAGATGCTTTGAGCCGGGTTTCTCCTTCTATGGCAAGGCGCAGCAGGTGTAATCGTTGGTACTCATTCAAAAGACCGGCAGATGGCTTCAGTGGATTTTGAGGAGAAACAATGAACCATACCTGGTCAAGGTCTGTAGTATTGGCGAGATAGCTGGCAATGATGAGATGTCCATGGTGAATAGGGTTAAAGGAACCAAAGTAGAGCCCGATATTCATTTAGTGCTTTGAAAATCAATAAATATTTATTGAACTAATTCCTCCACAAGTACTTTCTCCGCTTCATTTATCCTTAAGCTCAAATTGTATCCGGCCACCGAAACAGAAATAGGATCACCTAGAGGGGCCACCTGCTCAATGGTCACAATTTCACCGGGCACGAATCCCATTTCCATAAGTTTCAGAAAAATGTCGTCGTTTTCAAATTCTTTAATCACTACTGACACTCCAATACCTATTTCTGATAGTCTTTTCATCTTGGAGCAAATCTATCGGTACATTTTAGTAATAAGTTACGATTTTTGGAAAAGGAAATTCATATGGCTGATATACAATTTCATTCTTTGGTCAAAGGCGCCGAAATAAGAGACCGAAAACATCTAAAGGAATTTCTCAGGCGGATATTCAAGACTGAGGGGAAAAGGCTGATATCACTTCAGTATGTTCTCTGCTCCGATGATTACTTATTGAAGATCAATCGAATATACCTGCATCACGACTTCTACACAGATATTGTGACTTTTGATTTAGGCGACCCTTCCAAGGGGGTGGAAGGGGAGGTCTATATTAGTATTGACCGGATTAGGGAAAATGCCCAAAAATTTAAGGTCAGCCTCAAATCAGAATTGCATAGAGTAATTTTTCATGGCGCCCTTCATCTTTGTGGGTATAAGGATAAGTTAAAAAGGGATCAAATTGAAATGAGAGCTGAGGAAAACCGTTTATTAGAAGAATATTTATCATAGATCAATCTGGTTCCACGTGAAACATCTCATTTTATTTCTCAGTTTCTCATTTTCCGTACTCTATTCCATTGCGCAGGGTAGTATTATGCTCGAGGATAAAGAATTCCTTGTGCCACAGGAAAGAGATAGAACCAGATTGGAGTGGTTAAATCAATTCCCAGCATTCAAGAGCCTCACTCCAGAGGAAAGGGATGTAATCTATTGGGTCAATTATGTCAGGGAAAATCCAAAGGAGTTTTATAAAATATATTTTTTACAATTTCTGAGGGATTTCCCGGGAATCGAGAATTCATATACAAATTCACTCAGGACTGACCTGCTTTCCACAAAACCCTTGAATCCTCTGGCCCCAAGTATTCTGCTGAACAATACCTCATTTAAGCATGCACGGGACCTTGCTGAAAACGCAAAGAAATTGAGCCATAATTCTACTGATGGCAAATCATTCCAGCAACGAATGATAGAAGCAGGAATCAAGATATGTGCGCTCGAAAATATCTACGAAGGCAAGAAAAATGCCCTTGAAGCTGTGATTTTGCTGCTTATTGATAATAATACCCCCGGAGTCGGGCACAGAAAAACCCTTCTTGACAAAACCATTCATTCTATCGGCGTTTCCTTTGCCGACAAGAAGAATGGAGTAGACTATATCCTGGTACAGGATTTTTCCTGCGATTAACAATGTTTCACGTGGAACTTCGTTGTGCGCCCCTCAGGAATTCTGCCAATTGAAATTCATAATTGTAATTTTACCGAATGTTTCCAGATTATGACGTGATAGTAGTTGGAGCTGGCCACGCCGGCTGCGAAGCCGCAGCAGCGGCAGCCAATATGGGGAGTAAGGTGTTACTCATAACCATGAATATGCAAACCATTGCCCAAATGAGCTGCAATCCCGCAATGGGAGGAATAGCTAAAGGGCAAATCGTGAGAGAAATTGATGCTCTTGGAGGATATTCAGGGATAGTGTCTGACCAATCCATGCTCCAATTCAGAATGCTAAATCGCTCCAAAGGACCTGCGATGTGGAGTCCGCGCTCACAAAATGATCGGATGCTCTTTTCCCAAAAATGGCGGCAAATGCTGGAAGAAACGCCAAATGTCCATCTGTACCAGGACATGGTCATTGGCCTCCTGTTGAAAAATGGGAATTGTAATGGGGTGATTACCGGACTAGGTCACCATATCAAATCAAAAACGGTTGTCCTGACAAATGGCACTTTTCTGAATGGCATAATACATATCGGAGAAAAGAATTTCGGGGGAGGAAGAGCAGGCGAAAGGGCTGCAACCGGACTGACCGAACAATTGGTTGCAGCAGGATTCGAAAGTGACAGACTCAAGACCGGTACACCTCCAAGAATTGATGGGAGAAGCCTAGACTATTCCAAGATGGAACAACAGGCCGGAGATGATGAAATCATTGGATTCAGTTTCCTCGATATACCGAAGATAAAAGCTGAAGAACAAAAAAGCTGCTGGATCACATATACCAACCAGAAAGTGCATGAAATACTAAAAACAGGATTCGATAGAAGCCCTATGTATTCCGGCAGAATTGAAGGAATTGGCCCGCGCTACTGCCCAAGCATTGAAGACAAGATCAATCGCTTCGCGGAAAGAGACCGCCATCAACTTTTTGTAGAACCCGAAGGTTGGAATACCGTGGAAATCTATGTTAATGGATTCTCAACCTCCCTCCCTGAAGAAGTGCAATACGAAGCCCTTCGTAGTGTTCCGGGCTTTGAGAGTTGCAGAATGTTTCGTCCGGGATATGCGATCGAATATGATTATTTTCCACCTACCCAGCTCAGGTATTCTCTCGAAACAAAAAATATTTCAAACCTGTTTTTTGCGGGCCAGATTAATGGCACAACAGGCTACGAAGAAGCGGCATGCCAGGGTATCATGGCCGGAATTAACGCGCATCTAAAAACAATCGAAGCAGAACCTCTTATCCTGAAAAGAAGCGAGGCCTATATTGGTGTTTTAATTGATGATCTCATTAGTAAAGGAACGGAGGAACCCTACCGTATGTTTACAAGCCGCGCTGAATTCAGAACCCTGCTAAGACAGGACAATGCAGACCTTCGCCTCACGGAGAAAAGCTTTCGCCTTGGTTTGGCCTCGAAGGAAAGAATGGAAAATGTGATTGCCAAAAAAGAACTCGTGTTAAGGATACGGCAGGAATTGGCCCAAACATATATTGAACCCGAAGAAATCAATCCTTACCTAAACCAAATTGAGTCATCGCCCCTGGTACAAAAACAAAAGGCGCTTCAGATACTGCTCAGACCCGATGTATCCCTACGATCAATGGTGGAAGCAATACCGAAACTTTCAACATTTAGCGAGTTTCAAATCGAATCATTGGAACAGGCCGAAATCCAGATTAAATACGAAGTATATATCGAAAAAGAAAAAGAACTCGTGGAAAAAATGAGCAAGCTGGAAGATCTTATGATACCCGAAAGCTTCAATTATGATAAGCTATCGGCTCTCTCCAATGAAGCCCGACAAAAATTTAACCGTATCAAGCCCCAAACTTTGGGACAGGCTTCGCGCATATCTGGCGTTAACCCCAGCGACGTTCAAATACTAATGGTGTACATGGGCCGCTGACCAGGGCACAAACTCATCATAATGAGAATAGCCTGGTTAAATCCTTTCTCAGCCGATTCTAACGTTACGGCCTAAGCGAAGCTGGCTCTGTTTCCAGACACAATACATCTCCTGGCGGAACCTGCCCCGGCCATCCATCTGGCCTGAATCAAAATAAATTAACTTTGCTAAATGAAGACATTTTTAAAGAATATCAAATATGCACCAGTGCACCTGCCCGGAGAAACTAAATAAGTAATAAACCAAGAAAACTATCATTTCCATGCTTGAATTAATTCGAAGCCCCTGGCCCTGGTATATTGCCGGTCCGCTTATTGGCCTCATGGTGCCCGCACTCCTGATAATGGGCAATAAAATCTTTGGTATATCTTCCTCCCTAAGGCATATTTGCGCCGCTTGCGTACCAGGGAATATTTCATTTTTCAAATACAATTGGAAATTGGAAGCCTGGAATCTATTTCTGGTTGCAGGCGTGTTGATTGGAGGTTTTCTCGCCTACCGTTTTCTTTGGAACCCAAATGAAATTAAACTCAACCCCAGGCTGATTCAATCTTTGCAGCAATCAGGCATCACCCATTTTGATGGACTTCTGCCTAAAGACCTTTTTTCCTTCCCGGCCCTGATGACCCCCAGGGGTCTCATATTTATGCTGCTGGGAGGATTTCTCGTCGGCTTCGGCACCAGATATGCAGGTGGCTGCACTTCCGGCCATTCCATCATGGGCCTCTCTAATCTGCAGTTGCCCTCCCTGGTGGCAACAGTATGCTTCATGGCAGGTGGATTTATCATGACAAATTTAATTCTGCCCCTGCTACTAAAGCTCTAAATTAAGTTCTATGCAGTTAAAAGAAACTACAATGCAAAAGACGCTCCTGAATACAAACACTGATTTTGAAGTAAGGTCTCTCGATTCCATGTGCATCAATGAATCCGAAATCCGGCACCCCTGGTGGCATAATCTGAAATATCTCGCAGTCGGCATAATATTCGGGATCATATTGGTAAAATCCGAAGTCGTGTCCTGGTTTCGCATACAGGAGATGTTCAGGCTCCAGAGTTTTCATATGTATGGTGTAATTGGTTCAGCAGTGGCCACGGGAATCATCTCCATCCAGCTCATTAAGAAATTCGGAATCAAGACCCTATACGGAGAGCCCATTGCCATTCACCCCAAACGGTTCAACAAGGGCCAAATTTATGGCGGACTATTATTCGGCCTGGGATGGGCCCTGACAGGCGCGTGCCCGGGACCGTTATACGCCCTCATCGGCACAGGTGCTTATGTAATAGCAGTGGTGTTGCTTAGCGCAATTGCAGGAACCTGGGTTTACGGCCTGGTCAGGGATAAAATGCCACACTGAATAAATAAGTTATTAGTGAATAGCACTCATCTCTTTCTCCTGTATAAAAAACCCAGGCCTTATCAAAAAGCCTGGGTGTGGGAATCAACAACCGTCCTAAAACCGAATATTTTAAGTAATTATTTTCTCGATCTTATCAACAATGCTTCCGCTGACATTCCACGAAATCCAATTCTAAAAAAATGCTACCAATATTATAGACAGGAATTTTCCCTTTCGGTATGGG
Source organism: uncultured Bacteroidota bacterium (assembly GCA_937902875.1). Classification (GTDB taxonomy): domain Bacteria; phylum Bacteroidota; class Bacteroidia; order Chitinophagales; family Chitinophagaceae; genus PSRI01. The sequence continues at coordinate 36,275 of CALFNL010000322.1, forward strand.
ATAAGGAGTGAATTGAAAGAAAACTTTAACAATTGTTGTTACTGGAATGCTAAAGAAGGCTCATAAAAGTTCGAGATCTTTCAAAGACTTCCTGAATTGCGCAGGAGACTGAAAATGAACAGTTTCCATGCCCAAATCTTTTGCAGGAATCAGATTGCGCGAATTGTCATCCGTGTATAAAGCCTTTCGGGGATCAATAGAGAATCTGTTGATCAGGGTCTTATATATTTGCGGAAAAGGTTTACGCGTCTTTTCTTCACCACTTACAACTCTCCCATCAAACCAGTTCAGAAATTCATACATCTCAACCGCAAGCGGGAAGGTTTCCGCACTCCAATTTGTTAATGCATAAAACTTGTATTTGCCGCTATCTTTAAGATTCTGAAATATGTCAACGCTTTCCTGAATGGGGCCGTTCAGCATTTCGGTCCATCGCCCATAATACATTCGGACATATTCCTGATACTCCGGGAACTTATTCACCAAGAATTCCGTGGCATCCTTAATTGACCTGCCGGCATCCTGCTCCAGATTCCACTCAGGCGTGCAAACATTTTTATAAAACCATTGCATTTCCGCATCGCTCTTGAAAACCTTCCTGTATAAATAATCGGGATTCCAATCTACCAGAACACCACCCAAATCATAAATAATTGTATTTATCTCAGCCATTTTTAAATTTATTTTTTATAAAGTATTGTCGATAAAATAAGATCGCTTAAAAGCCCGCCAATCATCAACCTTTCTACGCAGTTAACTAATATTAAACCCAAGCCATAAAAATCGCATTATTTCAACAGCCCATCCACTGTCATGTATGATTCCCAGCCAGAATGCGGCTCAAAATAATTCCAGAGCAATTGAGACAATTTCCTGGTAAGCACCCACCCCTCATTGTCTGGCGTCCAGCTGAGGTCCTTCTGATTGTTGGTAATAATAGAGAAAATATAAGGTCCATGGGGCGCCATCACCAACATAGTTTCGCTTCTCGATTCATCCACCGCTCCATTTTTACAGGCCACGAATATATTTGGAGGAACCTGAGAAATCCCCGCTTCATCCCAATAATTTCGACCCAATAAGCGCAACATTCTCGCAGAAACATTCTTGTTGATTATCCCGCCCCGGTAAATCATTTCCAGCAGACTCACCATTTCATGCGGTGTGGTTTGCCCCCATCCAAATTTGTCCCTGTTCAGTTCGCGTCCGGGGGTCCTCGAATTTACTCTGGTAATCCTGAATCCCAGGGAATCCAGGATTTCATTGATCCGCATCCCCGACCCCGCAAGGCCCTGGAGCCAAAGGCTGGCAGTATTGTCGCTCATGGTAAGCATCAGCATCAGCAGTTTACTCAGTTCTATCTTTTCTCCATCCTTGAAGGAGCCCAGGATATCAACCCCGGTATATAACAGGCTATCTTTATAAACCATTTCCTGGTGATACTGCAATTCTCCCTTTTGCAGCTTGTCCATAATGCCTATTAATATTGGAATCTTCACCATACTTGCGGTAGGAAATGCGGAGTCGGCATTTAGGGAAAAACTCTTTCCCGTTTTCATACTCTTTACAAAAATTCCTACCTGTCCATTGAACCCTATCACCAGCTTCTCTATTTCCTTTTGCAGTTTAACACGATGCGGCGGTTGACACCAGCAGCTAAGTTGAACAATAATTGCCAGGCCGCTGATAATAAATTTCTTCATTACTCTAATATCAGGATAATTATCAAATCAGAGATATACTTCATTATAAGAATTCGTAAATTACCGGTTTTAACCGATCTACAATGGCTGCACAGCAACCACTTTATCTTAAGAATATCTGGTACCTCGCCATGTATGGAGGGAATCTCAAAAAGGGCAAGCTCTTGTCTAAGGAAATTCTTGGTGAAAAAATAGTGTTTGGGAGAGACAAGACTGGAAAACCATTCGCCATGAAGGACAATTGCCCACACAGGGGAGTTCCACTGTCATATGGCTGGTTTGACGGGGATCATATTCAATGTTGTTACCACGGCTGGAAATTCGATACCGATGGAATATGCCGCGAAATCCCCGCCCTTGCCCCGGACAGCTCCATAAATGTCTGCAAAATCAGAACCCAAAGTTACCCTTGCAGGGAAATCAATAAAACCATCTGGATCTATTTTCCCGAAAAAAAATCCGCTTTCGAGCCAAAAGTACAGCCCCCTGATCTCCTGTTGAATGCTCCTGAAAATTTCCGACACGTTGAAACTGTAATATTACCATGCAATATAGACCATTCCGTCATCGGCCTCATTGACCCGGCACACGTAACATTTGTACACCAGTCATGGTTTTGGCGCTCATCAAAATCATTGCGCATCAAGGAAAAGAAGTTCGAGCCAACACCGATGGGCTTCAAAATGAGCCGCCATAAGCCTTCATCCAATTCAAAGGGATATAAAGTTTTGAACGGGCACACATCCACGGAAATTAATTTCGAAATTCCGGGGAATCGCATAGAGCATATCAGTGTAGGAGAAAAAAACAAGATTATTTCGATAACCACACTTACGCCATTGAATGAAAATGAAACAGAACTCAATCAATTTTTCTATTCTTCCCTGAATATTGTCAATTTTATTTGGTGGCCCCTGAAGAAATTAGGCAAAACATTTATCGGTCAGGATCTTGATGTTTTTAATAAATTAAAGGAGGGCCTTCAAAAAAATCCCAAATTGCTCCTCGTTGGCGATCCGGACACGCAGGCGAGATGGTATTATGACCTGAAAAAGCAATGGCAACAGGCCCAGGAAGACAATACTCCGTTTACCAACCGTCTAAATCCCCAAATTCTACACTGGGTCACCTAGTAGTATTATGCATGGAAAAATGATCACCATCCGGGTGCCCTTCTCTATTCAACGTTCCAAAAAAGCTAGTGAGACTGGTTGAAAAAACCCATTTGCTTCAAGAATGAAACCTGGTCAAAATACTAGCAAAACGAATGATCTTACCTGAACTGAATTCGAAAAGAGAACAATTCTTCATTTCATATTTCTTCCCCTTCATATATTCCTGTGAAGAAGCCTCATTTGCACAATCCGAGAAAAGGCTTCCCAGGCCATTAAGATCATGTCTGCTTAATTTCTCAAAAAATAGTCTTACCAAGCTTTCAGATTTTTGATTCATGCTCAATTGCTGACACAGACCCTTCAAACTCGAAAATATTAATGCGGTGGCAAATATTTTTCTCATAATGAACTTTTTAAGAGGGGAATTCTAAAGTATAGGTTAGATTCCAATAATTCGCCAGGCCTTTATTTTTGTGAGTTCAATAAAGAGGATGAGAGGTAGTGGCCGCTCAGACTCGTACACAAAAAAAGAAAGCCGGTCCATGCGGCTCTCTTTATTTAAATAAATACATTATCTCCGGGGATTTGGTATTGGGACGAAGGGCAATTAAATTTTTATAAACTATACTTTCAATGATGCGTACCCGAAATATAGTCCCCCATGTGCTCAAGCAAAAATTTCTGCTCATCGATAATGAATTTCACAACATCACTGATAGATACTACGCCAATCAGGTTTCCCTTGCGATCCATAACAGGGAGATGCCGAAATCCCTTTGCAGACATTTTTTCCATACATTCTTCAATGGTGCTATCTTCCGTTACCGAAGGGTGCGGGTCCATGATCTCACCAACCGTGGTTTCTTTTGAGGACCTGCCTTTCAGCACTACTTTCCGCGCATAGTCCCTCTCTGTAAAAGTTCCAAGATACTTATTCATCCCATCAGTAACCATCAGGCATCCGATCTTCTTATCAACCAGTATTTCAAGTCCGTCATAAACAGATACTTCGGGACCTACCGAAAACACCTCATGGCCTTTACGTTTGAGGATATGGTAAACGGTACTCATGGCAAGACTTTTATTGTTTTTGATTGAATGTTGATCATATCAATTTACATTAATTTTGGTCAACTTGCAAGCCTTTGGGGGAGATAATCCCAGGTATTTTTAAGTTCCCGGGAAAATACCATTCTTGGAGACCGGTTTTTTGAATTTGCAGGGGGTTTGTAAGGTCGCCGGATGTTGTAATAGCTGCCGCGGTTCTCTTTAATGCCTGTTTAAATGCCAGTTTTTTGGGGTCATTTCGAACCAGATTTCGCCATTGGGCCTTATCCCCAATTCTTTCCAGGCAGATTTTCTATAAAAGAGTTCTGCCCTGGTTCCCGGCGCCGTTCCCAGCCAAAGGGGCCCGGAATAGAGATCGAAATACCAGTCCAGCATCAGTCGTTGCAGTCCTGAGCCGATTCCTTTTCCTTCAAAGCCAGGCAGCACAAATAAGGCCCAGATATTCCTGTCAACACAGTCAATGATGCCAAAACCAAGAATCATTTTGTCTGCCTCGCAAAGCCAGCCCCTGCCACGAATCCTCAAATATTCCTCGTAATCCGTTTCCGAGATCGATTGGGGGTTTGGCAAAATATTCTCCTTCACGGCTATCCTGACCGCATGCATTTGAGCAATGTCCTGAATCTCTGCCGGGCGAAAAATCATATGGAAATTTTTTTCTGAACAGGATCCGATGGCCAACAAATTAATCTATTATCCAAAATATTATACTGCGAGCTGCCCGATACAATCCCCAATGATTGAGTTTTTGATCAGGACTGACAGGTTTGGCAGATTATGCGGAACATTTTAGATTTGGGCAAAACACGCATGTGCAAACAAAATGGCTCTCCGTCATTTCGGGCTTTCTGCTACTTTTTGTAGTATATCATTTTCCCGAATTCTTTTCTGCTTTTTGGGTGGCCGCCGTCTTCAAAATTGGATTTCTTGTGCTCAGTTACGTAGTAGCACGCACACAGGGTTTGAAAGGACTGCGGGGCTATGGACTAGGCTTGAAGAAGAATTGGTTTAAAAATCTGCTCAGGGGAATCATAACGGGCATGCTGTTTTATTCTCTCTCGGTATTATTATCGGTCTTGTTCAAATTTGAAAGCATATCTGCCAAGCCGGAATTGACCCAATTTCTCAGCAAGGCACCCATGATCCTGTTAATGACAGCCATTCCTTCTCTGGCAGAGGATATTCTCACAAGAGGATATCTCATGCCACATTTTATGAACCGGCTCAAGGCCCAGGAGTGGATACTGCTTTCCGCAGCCGTGTTTGTACTGAATCATATATGGCGACTCAATGATGGGGTGGCCGTAATTTCCTATCTTTTCATACTGGGAATTTCCCTGGCTTTGGTTGTTTGGATAACCAAATCCCTCTGGCTAGCCTTTGGCGTACACTGGGGTGCGAATATTTGCTTTGAATCTTCATCCCTGCTTGTAACTTCACAAAGCTCCAACCATGATCAGGCAAATACCTGGATTCTGGCATTATCCTACTTACTCTTACTCATATTCTTCCTTCTCACCCGAAATAACTTGAAGCCGCTGAAATAAGCTGTTCATTTTGCCGGATTCCCATTTTTCCTCTCCAGCGTCTTTAATCGCAGCCTATTGTATTGTTGCAATAAGTTGGGGTAGATATTAAAAACCAGATTGTTTAAAAATAGAACCAGGGCCCAGAAAATAGATCCCATCCAGATTGAGTAGGGTATTACGAGAAAAAAGAATACAAACATTGCGAAATGGAATCTTTCGAAAAAATAGGCTTTGCTTATATGCTTCCTGGCGTCCCGCCTATTGTTAAAAACCCTGTATCCGGGAAATCTCCTTCGGATTATCCGATTAACCATATCTCCATCCTGTGTAAATTTCCTGATGGTCCGGATCCCAATTTTCTCGTAGAAAGCCGGCTTATTGCTCAATTGGATGGCATTGAAAAAAGAAACGGGTAGAAATAGCGATAGGAAACTTATTCCTGAAAAAGTGTATAGATAAATGGATTCTACCGTGGTACTGCAGAAATAAACAAGGGGAAAGAGGTTCACAATCATCCAAAAGAAATTGCGCACCTGGTTGTACCATATTGCAATTCTTTTTATTTTGGCTGATTGTTTGATTGTTCTAGCCATGATATCGCTTCTTGAAGATAGTTTATCCCTTCATTTTTTTAAACCGATCTTGCCATGGAAAAAAGGACTTTTCTGAAATTATCCTCGGCCATATTGACCGGTTCAATGCTTTCGCCCCTGAGCGCCTGGCGCCAGCGGGAGAAGCTCAAGAACTGGGCTGGTAATTATGAATACGGCACAGATAGATTGTATTATGCGGAATCATTTGAACAGGTGCCTGAAATGGTAAAGCGATACAAGAAGCTAAAGGTTCTGGGCACCAGGCATTGCTTTAACGGTATTGCAGATTCAACCGACAATTTCATTTCACTGAAGAGCCTGGACAAGCTAATGGTATTGGATAGAGAAGCCCTAACCGTAACCGTTGGTGCAGGCCTGAGATACGGCCAGCTGGCAGATTGGCTTTACCGCAATGGGTTTGCTTTACATAACCTGGCTTCCCTGCCCCATATTTCCATTGCGGGAGCCTGTGTTACCGGCACACACGGATCCGGCATAAACAATGGGAACTTATCAACCGCCGTGGAAGCCATGGAATTTGTGACCGCTTCCGGAGAAATAAAGAAATTGTCCCGTCAGCTGGATGGCGATGCATTTTCCGCCTCCGTAGTAAATCTTGGAGGAATCGGCGTTATTACGAAAATTACACTGAACGTTCAGCCAACCTATATGATGAGGCAGGACGTATTTCAAAACCTTCCTCTCGGGGCGCTGGAAAATCATTTCGACGAAATTATGGGCAGCGGTTATAGTGTAAGCCTCTTTACAGATTGGCAAAATGACATCGTTAGCCAGGTATGGATCAAGCGTCGCCTGGATGAAGCGGATAAGGGACTGCCCACCTCAGAATTTTGGGGAGCGAAGCCCGCTACCAGGAACCTCCATCCAATAGTAGCGCTATCCGCAGAAAACTGCACCGAGCAAATGGGCGTGCCCGGACCCTGGCATGAACGCCTGCCTCATTTCAAAATGAATTTTACACCCAGCAGCGGCAAGGAACTTCAGTCAGAATATTTTATTCCGCGTGAAAAATCCTACCAGGCCATTTTGGCAATAAGCAAATTGCAAAAACTTGTTAGTCCTCATCTTTTAATTTCTGAGATCCGGACCATAAAGGATGATCATTTTTGGATGAGCCCCTGCTATATGCGTCCATCCTCAACAATACATTTTACCTGGAAACAAGACTGGCCTTCTGTTAGCAAATTGCTTCCCCTGATTGAAGAACAACTCGAGCCGTTTCATGCAAGACCACATTGGGGTAAATTGTTTACGATGAGCCCGGCCCGCCTGAAATCACTATACGTGAGGCTTCCTGAATTTCAGCAATTGCTCCGGCAATATGATGGCAATGGTAAATTCAGGAACGATTTTCTCAATAAATACCTCTATCAGGTTTAATACAGGCGCATGGGAGGCCGGTCGAATCATTTGCGGGGCCTAATCATTTTTCGATTTGAAAGAAGTGAGGATCTTTTTTCCCCGCAGCAGCACTCGGAGGCTTCTTCTTTTAAGGGAAATATCAGGATGTTTTTTTACGTGGTCATTGCTTCCATGTTTATACGCCGAAAGAATGTTTTTGTAAGATATTATCCCGATGATGCTATTGGTATCCCTTCCCGACACAACCGGAAGCACATCTACGTTTTCCTTTGCCATCACCTGCACGGCGGCCTTTAAACTTTCATCGATGGGAACTGAAATGTTTTTTCGTTTGATGAGAGTGCCGATGCTGGTATCGGGTTTATGGTGACTGCTAAACAAATTTGAAGAGCTTAAAATTCCTTTGTATTCGCCATCGTTGTTGGCAATTACAAAATAATTGCTTCGGTATTCCGGTTCACCAGTCAACCAGGCCCTTACTTCCGCAATGGTATTGTCTTCACTCAGCACCAGGCCATCTTTTTCAATTACCTGGTCCACTGAAATCTTTTCCAGGATATCAGGTTCGTAGGAATCCGGGGTTTTTACACCACGACGCGCAATTTTTTCGGTCATGATAGTATTTTCCATCAGGATGAACGAAATAAAATATGACGCGGCGCAGGCTGCCAGCAATGGCAAGAGGGCATTCGATTGAGATGTGGTTTCAAGGGCGAAAATGATTGATGTCAGCAGGGCTCTCGAGGCTCCGGCAAACATCGCAGACATGCCTACCAGTGCAGCCAGCGTTAATGTAACCCCCGCGTGTGGGAACAGATAAATGGTTGCGCTACCCAGCAATGCCCCCGTGGCTCCACCTATTGTAAGCAATGGCGCCAGTGTTCCGCCTGATGTACCGCTTCCCAATGCAATGGCCCAGGAAATAAATTTCAGGAAACACAATGACAATACAATTTGCATGGCCATATTTCCAGAAAGTACATTCGTAATATTTTCATATCCTACTCCCAGGGTTCGGGGAGCAAAATATCCGATAAAGCCAACCACGAGGCCACCAATGGCAGGCCACCACATCCAGTGAACCGGGAGCTTCTCAAAAACATCTTCAATGAAATACACAATTTTTGTAACCAATACTGCTAACAGTCCAATGATTATGCCCATGATGCTGTAGGCAGCCAGGGCCGTGTTGGAAGGCGTTTCAATAATGTGTTCAATCGGAAACACAGGGCCCGCGCCAAATAAAAAGTGGTGACCCGCAGCACCGGTTATGCATGCCAGTGAAACAGGTATAATAGATCTTGGTGAAAATTCAAACAATAATAATTCGATTGCCAGAAAGATGGCCGCGATGGGACTCCCGAATATGGCTGCCATGCCTGCGGTGGCGCCAGCTGCCAGCAATATTTTCCTTTCATTATGGGTGATCCTTAATATTTGCCCCAGTGAGGAGCCCAGGGCACCTCCCGTTGCGATGATGGGACCTTCCGCGCCAAAGGGTCCCCCGGTACCGATAGAGATGGCCGACGATATGGGCTTTAAAAATGTAATCGAAGGTTTGATCTTACTCTGATTGGTGAGGATTTGCTCCATTGCTTCCGGTATGCCATGGCCACGGATGGCTTTGGATCCATAAAATGCCATTAGCCCAACAATAATTCCCCCGATTGCCGGAACGAGTACAACAAACCAGCCCAAACTATTTTCCGCAGGGATCCTATGATTGATGGAGAAAACACCAAAGAAAGAAATATTGGTGACCAGGTCAATGAGAAAAACTAAAAATTTCGCAATAAAACTAATTGATATTGCAACTAAAACGGCCAAAGCGGCGATAGTCAGCAATCTCCTTTTATTCTCAAATTTTGCAGTCCGGTTGTTTTCATCATCCAAAACATGGTGCAATGAAATAGAAACAGGTATTCCGTGACTTAGCCTTTTGTTCTTTATCATATCAAAACAGGATCAATCTTTTCAAAGCAGGTTGGGGTACATTTCCAGGTAAGATTCTCCTGAAACATGGATGGCAAGAAAGATCGTTGGGGTGGCAAAGATAAGAACTGCCGCTTAAAAAAATTTTCAAACTACCCTCATCCGCAATATTAGCTATTTGTGGCGCCGGTATTTTAAAATCTAATCAAATTATAATCCCGCTCTGGCACTGATTTCCATCATTCGCTGAATGGGTTTCAAGGCCGCTTTCCGCAAATCTTCGTCCATTAATAATTCAGGCTGTTCATATTCCATGCACAAATACAATTTTTCCAGCGTATTTAGTTTCATATGAGGGCAATCATTGCAGGCGCAACTATTGTCGGGCGGTGCCGGAATAAAAGTCTTTTCGGGCGAGTTTTTTTGCATTTGGTGCATGATGCCGGTCTCGGTGGCAACAATATATTCCTTTGCGCCATCTTTATGGCTGAAATTCAATAATTGCGTTGTGCTCCCTATAAAATCCGCAACCCTCAGTACCGCATCCTCACATTCAGGATGCGCAATGAGTTTTGCATATGGGTAACGAACCTTCAACTTATTGATCTTTTCCAAACTGAAAATCTCATGCACCATGCAGGCGCCATTCCAAAGCACCATTTTTCTACCCGTCTTCTTGTTGATATAAGCCCCAAGGTTCTTGTCTGGAGCAAAAATGATCTTCTGATCCACGGGAAAACTTTCAACCACCGCACGGGCATTGGAAGAGGTGCAGATGACATCGCTCAGTGCTTTAATGCCGGCAGAACAGTTGATATAGGAAATAACAACATGGTCAGGATATTTTTCCCTAAACTTTTTGAACAAAGGAGGAGGCGCTGAATCAGACAGGGAACATCCCGCTTTCAGGTCGGGTAACAGAACCTTTTTGTTCGGATTCAGGATCTTTGCTGTTTCGGCCATAAAATGCACGCCGGCAAAAACAATGATATCGGCATTTGTTTTTTCCGCTTGTTGCGCAAGCCCCAGACTGTCTCCGATATAATCTGCTACATCCTGGATATCGGCTTCCTGGTAATAGTGAGCCAGCACCACCGCGTTCTTCTCTTTCTTTAATCTTTCAATCTCTTTAAACAAATCCAGCGTCGGGTCAATTTCCACATCCAGATAACCCAACTTCTCCAATGCCGGCCCTGCCATCCTGATGTTAATATCTGCCATAGTATTTATAATAGTTTTAATTATTTATTTAAAAGCCCTATTACTATTAGGGATGTGAATATGGGGAAAGAAAAGTTTTTTAAATGCTAGGCAAAGTTAAATCTATTGTGTTATCCACAGTAATTCCCAGAATATTCACAGGAAGCAAGCCGTTGCCAGTATTCATTTTCCACTCTTTTCAACAATGTGGATTAAAAACCACTGAGGAAAGAATCCTGTACCTTATTTCAATAATCGGGTGTTAACAATAGGATAACAGAATGTAGCAAAAAGGATTTTTATCACGAATGGGTGAATTATCCGGCTTTCCGAAAATTCATTTGCTCTATCTCGTCACCAAAAACAAAAAGAGAAATTGAGGTTTATCAACCGGATTCTATTCATTTCCACAATACCATGTGAATTGCCCGAAACAAAGAACTTAAAATTGAATACAGAAATTAAAAATCCCTAATTGTGCACGCCAAAAAAAGCCTGCTGGAGCGAATTTGATATGCTTTTCCACAATTTGTTGATAAACAGATATTACCCTATTTTTGCCCTCCACCAAAAAACTATATTCAGCAATCATGTCTATTATACAGACTCTCCGGGACAGGGCGGCCATACTCGTATTTGGAATAATCGCAATCAGTTTGATTGGATTCCTTGTGCAGGATGCCTTTGTGGGCAGAACCAGTTCTTTATTTCGTGGATCTACCAATACACTAGGCTCAATAGACGGCGAATCCATCAAACGCGACGAATTCGAAGAAAGAGTGAAGTCGGCTGAGGCCCAATACCAAGCCCAGGGATACCGTGTAGATGAAGCCACCCGTCAGGAAATCTATGGCCAGATATGGAATGGATTTATCAATAAGGCATTATTAGAATCAGAAACGAGGAAGCTCGGACTCAACTTTACGAGGAAGGAATTAAGCGCCCTTCTGTTTAGCAATAGGGCACCCCAGCAATTCAAGGAACAGTTTACCGATCCGCAGACGGGTATCTATGACATTGCCGCCGCCCAAAACGCGATCAGGAATTTACAACGTAGCAAGAATGAGGCGCAATTGAAGCAGGTTACGGAGCAATTACTGGATCCCATCTCACTAAATCAACTGAGACTAAAATTTCTGGCTATCTATAACCAGGGGGTATATTATCCCAAATGGTTAATTGAAAAACAGAATACAGAGAACAGCCTGATTTCAAGCATTTCTTATACAGGACTTGCCTATGCTACCATGCCAGACAGCTCCGTTAAAGTGACCGATGCCGATATCAATGCCTATATTCAAAAACACAAGGAAAGTTTTAAACAGGAGCGAAGCAGAAGCATTGCTTATGTAACCTTTAGCGCGGCACCGAGTAGCGAGGATTCCGCGACATTGTATAAGAAATTAGTGGATCTGAAACCCGCATTTGCGGAAGCCAAGGATGTAACAACTTTTCTGAATAAGAACGGGAGTAAGACCCCTTTTTACGACGGATTTCTGGGAAAGACAAGGATACAGATACCTGTTAAGGATTCCATATTTAATTTAGCGCCGGGCCAGGTATTCGGCCCTTACCTTGACGGAGGTTCGTACGTGCTGGCGAAGTTGATTGGCACGAAGACCCTTCCCGATTCCGCTAAGGCGAGACATATTCTTATTGCTACTCACAATCCGAGAACGGGTGAAGAAATATTACCTGACAGCACCGCGAAGAGAAAGATAGACAGCGTTGAATTGGCGATACGAAACGGAGCATCATTTGACAGCCTGGTGAGAAAGTATTCCGATGACAAGACCTCTGCGGTGAATGGTGGTGAACTGGGCTTTTTCCCCCAAGGCCAAATGGTAAAATCCTTTAATGATTTTTGTTTTGAAAAGAATAAGGGAGACAAGGGAGTAGTAAAAACAGAATACGGATATCACTATATTGAAATAGAAGACCAGAAAAATTTTGAACCGGCTTATAAAATTGCGTACCTGTCGAAACCCATCGAGGCAAGCGTGGAAACCGACCGGGCCGCTTCCGCAGCAGCCACCCAATTTTCTGCCAATAGCCGTAGCCAGAAAGCTTTTGATGAAAATGTGCAGAAACAGCATTTGAATAAGCGCATTGCAGACAATATTACCGAAATGGCTTACCAGGTGGCTCCGGGTCTGGCCGTATCAAGGCAATTTGTGAAATGGATCTATGAAAACAATCCCGGGGATGTTTCAGATCCCATTTCAATAGGTGATCAATATGTTGTAGCCATCATCACCGGCGAAAAGAAGGAAGGCGTACAGGATGCATCCACCGCAAGGTTTACGGTGGAGCCAATTGTAAGGAATGAAAAGAAAGGAGAACTGCTGACACAGAAATTTGGTAAGTATAATACTATTGAAGAGCTCGCGGCTAAATTAGGTCAGCAGCCATCCACAGCAGACAGTGTTAGGTTTGCGGAAAATTACAACAGGGCCTTTGGCAATGAATTATTGCTGGTTGGGGCATCCGTTAATAAGAATTACCAGGAAAAAGTTTCCCCACCATTGCAGGGAAGCAACGGTGTATATGCAATAAAGGTGAATAATATAGGAGCATTGCCCAATGCCGAAGCCAATGTAGAAGAACAGCAAAAGTTACTGACTAATTCGGCCAAGGGGAATATCGAACAATATGTGATGACTTCACTGCGGGATGCCGCTAAAATAAAAGACAAGCGGTTTGCCGCGGGCTATTGAGAGCGATATCTTTAATGAAATGAAGCCACATCTCCGGGTGTGGCTTTTTTGATTTTAAGGAAATATTAATGCGAACCAGAACCCCGCTCATGCCGCATTCATGAAATACCCACCATTTCTGCCACATTCTCCCATTACCAGGAAATGGCTAAATTTGCAGATTGATCAAATGATAGAAGAGGAGCATTTATGAGTGATATCATTATTAATAAAGTGGCTGAGAGCGGACTCATTACAATAGATCTGGAAGATTATTACCCAAAGGGTGCACTCACCGTATATGATTTAAAAGAACACCTCTATATGGGGTTAATCCTGAAAGAAAAGGATTTTAGGGAATCGTTGAAGACCAAGGACTGGGAACCTTACAGAGATAAATTTGTGGCAATTACCTGCACGGCAGACGCGATTATTCCCAAGTGGGCGGGTATGCTGGTAGCATCTTACCTGGAACCCGTAGCGAAGGATGTGGTTTTTGGAGACGAGAAGGCAATGATATCATCCATCCTCCTCAAAAACCTGGGATCTCTCCGGGCAGAAGACTATGCGGGGCAACGAGTTGTGATAAAGGGCTGTGGTGAAATTGAAATCCCCGAAGCCGCTTATGTAGAGATCACCCGCAAACTGAGACCCTTTGCCAAATCCATTATGTATGGCGAAGCCTGCAGTTCGGTTCCCATATATAAGCAAGGGAAATAATTTTCAATAATGCGTGATTGGATTTCCATTTCCCGTAGCGGTTGAAAAATACTGAATTCAAATTTCAAAACCAGTCTCTTCTCTTAAATATTATCAGCATCCACATTGGGATAAGTAGCATTAGGCCCACCGATATGAAAAACCCCCACTTATTATGCAAGAGGGGAATGGCTTCGAAATTCATTCCGAAAATGCCGCCTATTACCGTGGCCGGAGCAAGCAAACAGGTCACTATGGCCATCACCTTCATTACCTCATTCATTCTCAGGTTAACGTTGTTGATATAAAGATCCTGCATACTGATCATCATATCCCGGTAATTTTCTCCGAGATCGTTGGCCTGCACAATATGGTCATAGACGTCCTTAAAATATTTAGTGGTGCGGTCATCGAGCAGGTCACTTTCGCTACGGATAAAACCATTGATAAGTTCCCGACCGGGCGCGAAATTTCTTTTGAGAACTATCAATTCTTTTCTAAGCTGGTTGATGCGTGCCAGGGAGCGCGTATTACTGCGACGGATCACCTCTTCTTCCAGGAGTTCTATCTGCTCTCCAAGTTTTTCCAAAACCACAAAGTATTGGTCCACTATCATGTCGAGCATGGAATAACACAGATAATCGGCCGTGCGCTGGCGGGCCTTGCTGGTACTGATTTTCAGCCTGTTTCGCAAGGGATCTAAAACATCTCTGGATGCATCTTCCTGGAAAGAGATCACAAAGTCCTTGCCCAGGGCAATGCTGATCTGTTCTGTTTCGATGGTCTTGGTTTCATTATTAAAATAAAGCATGTTGAGCAAACAAAACAATATGTTGTCCATTTCGTCCATCTTTGGCCGTTGGTCGACGCTCAGGATGTCTTCGATAATCAGCGGATGGATGCCAAAATAATTGCAAATATTTTCCACGTCTGCCTTTCTGAGACCGTCGATATTGATCCATGTGATGCGTTTATTGTCTTTGAACTGGAAGCATTCCCCAACCGATTTTAATTCATGTTCCTCGATTGTGGTTGCATCATAATCAAAAACAAATATTTTCACGTCGGCGGCCTCTGCACGATGAGGCATTACAGTAGGATTGACGGTCAGGATTTCCTTGGTCCTTTGTGTACCAAATAAGGCAGGTAAATAGAGGTATTTGAGGTAGTTTTTACTTGCCATATTACAATATTAAGGTGGCTACCCTCTGGTATAGGGTTTGATGGCAAGAAAATTAAGCATTATAAGCGAAAACAGGAGCGGGGAATGAATATTAGTGAACTTATTTATCCATTGGGGCGGAGAAAATCGCCGCGGAGGGATTTGATAACAGGAATATTACCGGAATATTTTTTTATGAACCCAGAAAAGATCACACCTTTTGGAAAGCTGCAACTGTAATGGGGATCCATATATGCCTGGCTGATTTCCACCTCGTCGCGTGTGAAACGGAATGCAATTTTGTAGTAGTTCCCACCGCGGCAGGAAAATGCGGCCCTGGCCCCATCGTAGTTCAATGTGTCTATAAAGAATCCGTCAAAATATGCGGGATAACCACTATTCATGTAGAATGTCATGGCGATTGAAGAACTGTCCAGCAGTTTTACCCTGATCTCACCGTAATGCCCCTTCAGTTCAGATTTAGTGAATTTCCCCTTCAGTATGTAGGTACCAGTGGGGTCTACAAAACTCTGCGCCTGCGATGACATAAATTGTGCATCGCCAGGAATAATGATGAATAAGAAAATGACAAACAGTAAATACTTCATAGCAGGCTGTCGAAAAGTGAAAGGGCCTTCATGTGAAGGGATGATAAGATAGTCGCTCCCGGCAGATTCCCATAATCAAATATGATATCCGGCTGCTATCTCCCTGCTGGTGGCGCAAGGGCAGGATTGAAAGTTTTCAAGTGTATATGAATGCTCTGATTCATGCCCAAGATTCTGAAAGCGGTGAGAGGGGCTTCTATAGTTTTTCGTAAAGACTTCTCAATTTTTCGCGGGTCATGATTTTTTCCCAGTCTTTTCCCAGAGCGTTTTCCCACAAAGGCTTCATGCCCAACGAAACATTTATCATAGTGTTGAATTGCTCATCGCTCAACCCTTTACAAATACCCTTGGGAATATCTATCTTGTTTTTCTCTACCATCTTTCTGAATGTGGATACTCCTTGAGGATAATATTCGCCAAGCTGATTCATTACAATGCAATTGCCAATGCCATGCCTGGTACCGAGTAAGTATGCCAGCCCATAACTCACCGCGTGGGCTACGCCTACCTGGCTATATGCGATGCTCATGCCTCCGGCATAGGAAGCCATCATGAGTTTGTCGTCACATTCCTCATCCCATTTTTCTTTTTTCAGGAATACTTCGATGCATAGTTCCAAGGCCTTTTCGCCATAAGATTTGCTGAATTCGTTGAGGTAGGTGCCCTGCAGGCTTTCAATGCAATGAATATAACAATCCATGCCTGTGTAAAACCTTTGGTTGGCCGGAGGATTCCTGGTTAATACAGGGTCAAGCACTATCTGGTCGAAGGGGGTAAAGTCAGAATTCATTCCTAATTTACGGGTAGGGCCAGTGAGCACGCATGTTCTGCTAACTTCTGCTCCCGTGCCGCTCAGGGTAGGAATTCCCACCTTATACACCCCCGGATTCTTTACCAGGTCCCAGCCCTGGTAGTCTGCAGAGGAACCGGGATTATTCATCATCAATGAAATGGCTTTAGCAAGGTCCATGGTAGATCCGCCTCCAATTCCAACTATGCCGCTTATGGATCCGAATTCATTTTTGAACTGCGCGCTAAGGCTGTCAACATCCCCCGTTTTGGGTTCATGGCTCACATCGGCATAAACAACCTTGTCTTTTCCACGGAGAGGTATCCGATTCACAAGATCTTTGTTCTTGAAAAAGTGATCAACCAGAAAAATCATAGGCAGACCATCTTTACGATTCGGAGAGAGGATCTCATCGAGCTGATCAAAACTTCCCCTGCCATAGATTACATATCCGATCATTTTGAAATTGCGAAACTTCATACTTGTTTTTTTTAATTCATCAAGGGAGATCCGAATTTTCAATCTGCCGCTTGAAAATAATTCCGCAAACCTACTTTACATCCGGGGAATTTCAAATTTGTAGGCAAGGGCGGGCGGCCATTCAATGGCTCTCCACTAAATTCATACGGGAATTCTGATGGTAAGGGGGTAAGGGAATGACAATTTTCCATGATTCTATTGAAGCCCAAGTGGCATTGAATTTCACAAAAATGGTAGTAACTTCAAGCAGATACCGCAATTTTTATGAGGGTTCAGCCAGGTATATATGCCGCTGTTGTGATCATGCTCCATAGTAGTATAGCTTCCGCACAAAGAGTTTTGTATTCACCATTTGTGGGAGACCCTTCGGCTGTGCGGTTTGAAGTAGTTGCAAAAGCCGGCAATTTCTATTGGGTGCAAAAAGGAAAGAAGAAGAACAGCGCCGGCCTTCCATCCAATTATGGGATCAGGGATAAAGAGCAATCATTTGAAATTTATGATTCGAGGATGGAGCCGGTAAGAGCTATTCCATTTTCCCTGATATCGGTCACTTCCCTGAAAGAATATTTTGTTTCGGATGAGAGGTATTTTGACAGACTCATCCTCGTCACAGATTATCGCAAGACAAATCTGTTCCTGCAGCGCTATTCTCCAGAAGGGCAACTTTTGTACGAGGATAAATTACCATATCAATTTCCATTCAATGAATCGGCTAATAATTTTTTGGTGGTTCGTTCTGAAGACCGGACAAAGATTCTGGTTCTTGGGTTTGAGTCCACTGATCATGATGCCCAACGGATTCATGCCCTGCTGCTGAACCGCGACTGGAAATTGTTGCAGTACAAGACATACGAACATAGCTATTTCAGCCAGCCGTTTATTCAATACAATTTTATAAATTATCCAGTAGAAAGTTTCAGCACCAGTGCCATTAAGCTTGGGAATGAGGGCGATTGGCTAATGACGGCGCCATCGCGTACGAATCATAATTTCCTACTGTTTCATTTTAGTGGATCGGATAGTGAATTTGTTTATAGGGAAATAAAATTGCCTGGTGGCGCAAATGTGGATGCAGTAGCGTTGAGCCTCAATGAAGAAAGCCATGAGGCTTTGGCGGGGATCATGTGTAAGTTCAGGTACTCTGCTGTGAAAACTGTGAGTGTAGCCCGCTATTCATTATTGAACCATGACCTTGTATTTGATTCCACCTATCGCTTCAGAACGGTTTCGGGCGCCAGGACCAGGAATGAAAACCTGGAGGAAGAAGATTTCACGGCCCTGCCCGGGGGGGGTTTTATGCTGCTCAAGGAATATGGAAGGCCTTACTCTGGAACTTATAGAACAGAAGATTTTGGATTCGATTATGTTGGTGAGGGAGAAGCCACACTTATTGTAAATCAGCCAGTGGATATTCCCGGGATGGCCACCACATTCGGCAACGATGAATATACGAGGTATAATTCCTTAAGTGGAAGTGGCGCCAGCCATAGAAGAGGGGACCTCAACATGTTTTTTTTCCCCGGCGGAAAAAATGGTAATTGCTGGACTGGTATAATCAATAAGGAGCAGGTCACAGAATTGAATTCTTCTTTCTTATCTTATTTCATGATCCCCATTAGATCAAGGTTGTTTTTGCTATACAACAGCCGTTTCAGGAGAACGGATCAATTCGGAACCACCACTATTCTCGATCAGGATGGCCAGCCTATAGATGACGCCGGTATCGCTTTTTGGGACATTAATAACACACTCATCTTTCAAAAGGCCAGGCAAATCGCGATCAATGAAGTAGCCATTCCTTATGAGCGAAATCAGCGGGAAGGATTTGCCGTGATACGATTTTGAAGAAGTAAATGGTCAGCATTCAGGAAGCCTGGCCCCATCCATCCTTTTGAAGCAGTTTTGCCGCACGCTCCAGGTCTTCGGGAGTATCTATTTCTACTCCCATATAATCCACCAGCACCATTTTCAAAGGAATTCCGTTTTCGAGGTAGCGCAAACATTCAATTTTTTCAGAAGCTTCCAAAGGGGAGATGGGCCATTTGGTGAATTGAATCAGGGCTTCTTTGCGAAAAGCATATATTCCGATATGCTCATAGTAGTGAGGTGTAAAATTGCTATTGCGGGGATAAGGGATCACGCTTCTTGAAAACAGGAGCGAATTCATATTCCTGTCAACAACCACTTTCACATAGTTGGGATCTTCTATAAATTTCTTTTCCCTGAGAGTCTGGATCATGGATGCCACTTGAACTTTTTTCCCATCCTCCCCTTCAAAAACAGACAACAACTTTTCCAGCGGATGTTTATTCACAAAGGGCTCATCGCCCTGAACATTCACCACAATATCAACCTCCATATCGGCCACTGCTTCGGCTATGCGATCGCTCCCGCTCTCATGTTGGAGGCCACTCATTTTTGCCTTTCCTCCATGGGATGCAATTTCCTGGAAAATAATATCGCTGTCGGTAACCACCAATACTTCGTCAAAAAGCCCCGTAGCAACTGTGTTTTCATAGGTATGCCTAATGACGGTCTTATCGCCCAGCACCTGCATCAGTTTGGCCGGAAAGCGGCTGGCCGCGTAGCGTGCGGGGATCATTGCTGCAATCTTCATCCATCAAATTTGTCACAAGATAAATGATCCGGCAATTTTCATATTGAACAAGAGGCAAATAATTGAGGATGGAAAATAAAATATGGGAGGAAGGTCTGGAGATTTTCTTAAATGCGATCGGCAGTTTAGTCGAGCAGATTTTTTTGGAAGGGAGCCTTCATCAATTCTCCAAAATCCTCATCTTTTTCATTGGAATAATATTTGTCAAGCCCATAACGTATCTGGCCGGGATCAAGATTCCTGAAGGTACCCAGGAGTCGGTCCCAGATGGAGAATACCGCGCTATAATTGCTATCCGTATAGGGTTGCTTCCAGTGATGGTGCACTTTGTGCATATTGGGGGATACAAATACCCAACTTATAGACTTGTCAAGCCAACGGGGAAGACTGATATTGGCATGGGTGAATTGGGTGGAAATGACGAGCAGGGTCTGAAAAATCATGACGGCATACATGGGCGAGCCTGATACAAGAACTCCCAACAGAAAAAATATTCCCCTGAGTACGCTTTCTACAGGATGGTGCCTTAGCCCCGTAGTCACGTCCACATTATTGTCTGCATGATGTATTAGATGAAAACGCCAGAGCCATCTAACCTTATGTTCAACAATATGCACTAACCATCCTCCAAAAAAGTCGAGAACCAGGCAGCTTATTAATATTATGAGAATCGGGGAAGTATTGAACCAATAAACGATTCCAAATTGTGCCGCCTTTGCCCAATCGGATAATAAAAGGATAATGAAGGCGAATCCCGTATGCAAGACCAGGTGAATAACGGTGAAAGAAAGGTTTACTGCGGCATGGCGGGCCTTGGTCTTCTTATATTTGAGAGTAGCCAGTGGAATGGCTTCTTCTATTGTCCAGAGCAAAACCATACCCCCTACAATAAAGATCATCCTTTCCACGGGGCGCTGCTCCAGGGTTTCGAAGTAATTGATGATCTTAGCTAACACAGGAGAGAGTTTACCCAAACAAGGTATCAAATTAAACAGGAATAGAAAAACGGATAAACGCAGGCAAAGATGCTGGTTTCCTGATTATAGCAAATATGGCAGACTCATTGGCCATCGCTTTGCGAATCTCCGTTATTGTTCAGTTCCTTAAATTCATGACCGCAATTAAAACAATGATATACTTTGTTTGGAGCGATGGCATAGCTGCCGATCAGAAATGAAAGGATGGCGCTGAACCAATTTGAGGCCTTCCTGGAGGTACTGATGAATTCCACATCATTCGATCCACAGTTCGGGCATTTAAAAAAGGCTCTCTTTTCGCGATCAAATCCTTCCAGAAGTTCCATGGCTTTAGGAGCGTCCTGTTCACGAACCGTGAGCTTAATGCCTCCGATGGCATTGCTGAGTATGGGATCAATAGTTACTGTGTATTCATCTCTCAAGAAGCCCTGAACGCCTTCGCTCTGGAGTCTCCCCAATGTGATATTGGCGTCAATATAATTATCAAAACTGCGGACTATGACAAAATTCATTTGATGAATTTAAAGAATCCCCAACAAACCAGGTCAGTGAAAAATGGCCTCGTCTCATCCAAGGTAAATAAACAATTGATCCTGCAACTTCCGTGAAGGGGGAATGCAAGTGGGTAGAAAACCAATTAGAAATTAATTCGGGATTATTGGTTCAGCATCAAAGGCATTACAAGCATCAGCAGGTCTTCATTTTCGTCCTGCTCAACAGGTTTAATGATGCCGGCCTTCGTTGGAGTTGATAATTCCATTCGCACTTCTGTGCTGTCTGTGGCGTTTAGGATTTCAACCAGGAATTTTGCGTTGAAGGCTATCTGCATATCTTCTCCTTTATACTGGCAACTCATGCGTTCGGTTCCTTCAAAGCTAAAATCAATATCCTGGGCAGTCAGTTGCAATTCACTTCCACTGATGCTTAATGCAACCTGATAGGTGCTCTTATTGCTGAAGATGCTAACGCGGCGCAGCGCACTCTGAAAGTCTGCGCGATTTACGGTCATCAGGTAGGGATTATCAACCGGGATCACCACTTTATAATCCGGGAAGCGGGCGTCGATGAGCCGGCATACCAATTGGGTTGATCCATGATCCACAAACAGATGATTGCTGTTATAAGAGATCTTGAGTACATCTTCATTATCGGGCAATGCCGATTTCAAGAGGTTCAGGGGTTTTTTGGGAACGATGAAACTGTCATTCGCCGGGCAACTGGCATCCTTACGGCGGTAGCGCACCAGCCTGTGAGCATCTGTGGCAACAAAGCTGAGCCCCTTTGGATCCAATTCGAAATAAATGCCGGTCATGGCGGGTCTCAGATCATCATTGCTAACGGCAAAAATGGTCTTGTTGATGGCTGTTAAAAGGGCCGAAGATGCGAGTTCAAATGAATTGGTATCGTCGGCCATCGGTTCCTTGGGAAAATTGTCAGGATTTTCACCCATCACTTTATACTTCCCATTATCGCTGGTGATCTCTATGGCAAAATTCTTGTCAATATTGAAACTAAGTGGCTGATCCGGAAGATTTTTCAGGGAATCCATCAGGATCCTGGCGGGGATGCAGATTTTGCCGCTGTCCTTTGCTTCAATATCCATATGAATTTTCATCACGGTTTCCAGGTCAGTAGCAACAACCGTCAGTCTATTTTTCTCAATCTCGAACAGGAAGTCCTCCAAAATGGGCAACACCGTATTGGCACTTATTACCCCGCTGATTTGGAGTAATTGCTTGAGCAGGGCTGACGAGGAAACGATGAACTTCATAATTATGCAATAAGTTTGGCAAATATAGATTAAGGGATCATAAATCTAAACCGAATTTTCTAAACGATATCAACCACTATTCCACTAACTTATCAATTCTGCAAAGGCATATCCATGAAAGATCCGGCGCAAAAATGCCAGGTCTCCGAAAAAGCGTTTTGCCCAGGTGGGGGATGGTTATGAAATCTTATAAACCGTTCTATTTTTTATATGCCAGTTTTAGAATGGCGAAAGGGAGGAAACCCGAAGCCAGAGATAGAAAAATCCCTTTGGAGCAACTGGGGTTGAATTTGGAAGAAATCAAGGGGAATCTGGCATGCAGCGCGCAGTCCATCAATTCCTGAATTTCACATAACTTTACCGTCCATTTCCCCATTCAATATCCCCGCGGCCTCCAACTAATTTCGAAATCATGATTCCTAAGAGAAGCCTCACAAAAGAACAGGCCATACAGAAAGCAAAGCATTATTGTGCTTTCCAGGAAAGAACCCATATTGAAACAAAAGAGAAATTGTATTCTTTTGGGCTGCATAAAAACGAAGTAGAAGAAAGCATGGCTCAACTCATTGAAGAAAATTACCTCAATGAGGAAAGGTTTGCCATTCAATTTGCCGGTGGCAAATTCAGAATGAAGCACTGGGGGAAAATGAAAATAAAATATGCGTTGAAAGAAAAGAGGATCAGTGATTATAATATCAGGAAAGCATTGGAGGAAATTGATGAGGATGAATACCGGCAACAATTGCAAAAACTGGCGGTGAAGAAGTGGAAGAGTATGAAGACAGAAAAAAATTCTTACCTGAAATTGCAGAAAGCGAGGGACTATCTGATCCGGAAGGGTTATGAATCCGGATTGGTGATGCCGGTGCTGCGCAAGCTTACAACCGAATCCTGAAAAACCTTGTTTGAATATTGGAGCCGGATATTTTGAGAAAGAAGCAGGAATACCATGAAAAAAATTATTCTCCTGATTTATGCCATGGGGTTGTTATTGAGTTCAGACGGAGTTTATTGCCAGGGAATTGTGGATGAATCTGTTTACAGCAGCGAAATTCAATTGGTCACCGATAATGACAATTACCTGCTGAATATGACCGATGGGTACTATACCAATGGCTTTTATCTTTCTTACGGCTTCATACACTATGATCGGAATCAGGCCTGTAAGATCAAGCCGAATACCAGCAAGATCATTTACCGCTTTGAAACGGGGCAAATGATCTTCAACCCTCAGAATTACGACTCCTATTCTAACGGAAATGTGGACAGGCCCTATGCCGGCTACCTGTTTGGGAAAATGGAGCAGACCAGATTCTTCCAAAATGAAAATTTGCTCACTGTTGGGTTTTCCATGGGCACTATCGGGGAAGCTTCATTAGCCAGAAGGGTTCAGGTAACCTACCATAAACTTCTGGGAATACACCACCTGGAAGGTTGGGAAACGCAACTGAACAATAGCCTGACGATGAATGGACATCTTAAATATGTTCAGCACCTTATTGGGAGAAAACAGCAACCCATATTCGATTTGTCGGCCATCGGAAATCTGAATGCGGGAACAGCATTTGATAATCTTTCGGCGGGATGGGTGATGCGTTTGGGAAAATTAGAAAGGAATGATCAATCTGCCATTTGGCATTCAAGACTGAACAAAATTCAAACCCGCTATGCACGCATTTCTGAGCTTTTCTTATTCTTTCAACCTGAATTATTTTATCAGATATATGATGCAAGTTTACAGGGTGGCATGTTCCTCAGGAATAAGGGTCCCATTACCTCGTCCCCAATGCCCTGGTTTTACAGGCATCGAGCGGGCTTTTACTATGCAAAGAACAGATTCACCTGCTCGATGGCTTATGTTCATCAAAGCCGCCAGGCAAGAAGCATGAAGGGGAATGATGATTATGCAAGCATTTCCGTTTCTTATCGGTTTAATTAACCAGGAACGGGCCCTTGAGCACACTTGAATGCTATGAATCCAGTTATATTTTTATTACGAATGAATAATTTCGAGAATTATCAGGCTATTGAGATAAGAAGAAATAGCCTGATGCACTGAACTCAAAACTTCGTTCAGGCCGAATATGACTTAACTTTGCTTCCTTTAAAATTAAATTCTAACAGGTTCGATTTTCATGTCAACCCTCAGCATCACTGGCATACAGGCAAATCTGCACTGGAAAGACAAAGCAGCGAATCTTAAGATGTTCGGCGAAAAAATAGATTCCATAGAAGGGAGGGCGGAGATCGTAATTCTGCCGGAGATGTTCAGTACGGGATTCGTAATGCAACCCAAAGGCCTTGCAGAGCCCATGAATGGCCCAACCATAGAGTGGATGCGCAAAAAATCGGAGTCCAAAAAAATAATCATTGCCGGAAGTGTAATCATTGAAGAAGAGGGGCGATATTACAACCGGCTGGTTATGGTGTTACCCGATGGACAATTTGGATACTATGATAAACGCCATCGATTTGCTTTTGCGGGGGAAGATCAGAATTATAGTGCTGGCAAAAAGAGGTTGATTGCATCCATAAAAGGCTGGAAGATCAATTGCCAGATTTGCTATGATCTCAGGTTTCCGGTCTGGGCCAGGCAAACAGTATCATACCTGCCTCAAAACGAAGAGGAGCCGCAGCTTGGGGATAAGGCTCCACCCGAATACGACCTTTTGATATATGTAGCCAACTGGCCGGAGCGTCGCATACTCGCGTGGGAGGCGTTATTGCAGGCAAGGGCGATAGAAAACCAGTGTTATGTGGCTGGCGTGAACCGGGTTGGAAACGATGGTGAAAATATTTATCACAGCGGACGTTCTACGATAGTAGATCCTTTGGGTGAAATCCTGTACAAAGCCGGAGAAAAGGAGGAGCTGTTCACCTGTGTTCTCAGAAAAGACAGGCTTGAGGATATAAGGACAAAGTTCCCTTTTTGGAAGGATTCCGACGATTTTAAAATCAAGATTTAATAAGACTGCATGCAAACTGCATTTACAAACGCAACTATTTATACCGGCCATAGTCGCGAACAGGGTAAAGCCATCTTGGTTGGAGATGGCCTGATAGAAGGCCTTGTAGAGGAGAATGCTATCGATGAAGGATATACGATAAGGGATCTCGGCGGTTTGAATATTGCGCCGGCCCTTGTTGACCTTCAGATATATGGAGGTAATGGCAAGATGTTCTCTTCGGAGCTCAGCCTGGAAGCATTGTCTTCGGTTTATAAGTATTGTCTTGAAGGCGGCTGTGCTCATTTCATGATCACAATGGCCACCAACACAATAGAAAAGTTTCTGAAGGGAATGGAGGTAGTGAAGGAATATTGGAAGCAGGGAGGCAAAGGCGTTTTGGGGCTGCATATGGAAGGACCTTATCTCAACCCCGAAAAAAAAGGGGCTCATATACTATCCTGCCTCAGGAAACCGACTTTGGAGGAAGTGAGAATTTTGCTTGAAAAGGGAAAGGATGTGCTCAGGATGATGACGATTGCTCCTGAAGTCTGCGATGAAAAAATCATTGAGCTCTTGCTGGAGCATCAAATTATGGTTTCGGCCGGACATAGCAACGCCTCATATTCACAGTGCATGAAGGCCTTTGAAGCGGGAATTCCTTTGGCCACCCATTTATTCAATGCCATGTCTGCTTTCCAAAGCCGCGCGCCGGGGATGGTAGGCGCCATTTATGACGATAAAAAAGTAAGAGCAAGCATCGTGGCCGACGGGGTGCATGTGGATTATGCCGCCATACGTATCAGCAAGGCCATCATGGGAAAGAGACTGTTCCTGATTACGGATGCGGTGACGGAAGTACTGGAAGGCGAATACCAGCACCTGTTTAAGGGCGACCGATATACCCTGCCGGATGGAACACTTTCAGGTTCTTCGCTTACTATGATGAAAGCCGTTCGGAATTGTGTGAATAATGTAGGTATTGATCTGGCGGAATCCCTGAGGATGGCTTCCACCTATCCGGCACATCTCCTGAAGCATGGACCCAGGCTTGGGAAAATCGAAAAAGGATATGCGGCCGATTTCATGCTGTTTGACGATCTGCTGAATATAAAGGAAATGATACTCGCCTGATCCAATTCTTGTTAGGGCCGGTTGTTAATTTCAACCATTTCCTCCACTGCTTTCATTTTTCCATCAATGCCTTTTCTTATATTTTCAACTGTGGCCGGCACAAAAATATCGGGTTCTACTCCCCTGCCATCTTTTAGAACGTGCTTATATTGTACTATCCTGAATAGAGGAATCCTGACGCGCATTCTGGTGATGGGTAAAATTACATCAGGTATCATAATGCCACTATTGCCATACCAACCGCCACCCGCTTCTTCGCCCACCAA
>CALFNL010000323.1 GCA_937902875.1 uncultured Bacteroidota bacterium
AGTTGTTTGAAGATGTTGTGGTAAGGCACAGCCTGGTAAAAGCGATCATCAGAGCTTATGACAAAGATCATCTGGCTCAGCTGAGCCTTAACCAGGACGGTAAATCTTTATAATCTATATTCCCTCTTGAAACTAATAAAAAAGCGGTTGTGTTATCGCAACCGCTATTTTTTTGAATGGGCCTTCATTTTGCCGGGAGTGCCAGCAATGGTAAAGCAATATCTCAACGCCTGGATTATTTTTCCGCTTTCCTGATTCTCATTTCATCAAAATACTTACTGAAGAAAATCATCTGGTAGTCCACTGCATTATTCCAGTAGGCACTATTATGTTCTCCTGGCCTTTCAATGAAATCATGATCAATTCTTCTTTGCAAAAGTTTTCGGTGCAGGTTCCGGTTCACTTCCATGAAGAAATCGTCTACTCCGCAATCAATGATAATACGCAGCTCATTATTCTTCAATTTTTCCATGGTGCTGATGGCGCTGTGATCATCCCAATATAGAGCGAATTTGGTAATATCACCTAGCACTTTGCCGATTTCCCATTTGTCTGGGAAAGGCCTGATATCAACGCCACCGCTCATACTTCCGGCTGCGCCATATAGATCCGGATGCAAAGATGAAAGGTATAAGGCTCCGTGGCCACCCATACTCAGGCCGGCAATGGCCCTGCCTTTCTTTTCAGGAAGGGTACGATAACCTGCATCCATATAAGCAATGACCTCCTTCGTAATAAAGGTTTCATAGCGTATGGAAGAATCGATCGGGCTGTCGAAATACCAGCTCGAGTAACCGCCATCCGGGCAAACGATCAGTAGGTGCATATCATCCACCACTTTTTTCAATTGGGGAGCAATGGTTATCCATTGAGCGTAATTGCCACTATAGCCATGGAGGAGATACACAACTGGATAGCGAATGTTGGACTTGCCATAATCATCCGGCTTAATGACTACGCATTTTATGTCTTTATTCATGGCGGCACTCCTGATGAGAACAGTATCCGCGGTTCCGGCCTCTACCAGAAACGGTGAGATGCATAGAAACAGGGTTGCAAAAAAAATTATCTTTTTCAAGGGGAAAAATTTTGAATTCCAAATATAGATTTATAAATTTGATATCATTTCGATATTAAAATAAATAATTGTTATATGGAAAAGATCGTTAAGCCGGTATCCGGTTTCCTGGCGCTGCTGCTGGCGCTGCTTTCATTGGGTTTTGGTATTTACGCGTTAACGAAAATACCGGAAGGGAACCTTTGGATTCTTCTGGGGATTATTCTTCTCATCTTCAGCATTTTCATGTTCAAGGGTATTCTGATCATCAATCCCAATCATTCACGCGTGTTGGTTTTCTTTGGAAAATATGTAGGCTCTGTAAAAGACAATGGATTGCTTTGGGTAAATCCCTTGTATAGCACTTTCAGAATATCATTGAGGTCTCAAAATCTGGAAGGGAGCCCTTTGAAGGTAAATGACAAGATGGGCAACCCCATTGAAATCGCCGCCGTGATTGTGTGGCAGGTTAGGGATACTTACAAGGCCGCATTTGAAGTGGCGGATTACCAGCAATACGTGAAGATCCAGAGTGAGGCAGCGGTGCGACACCTTGCCACCAGTTGCCCATATGACCATCTGGAAGATGAGCATGCTGATATTACCCTGAGGGATGGAGGCGAAAAAGTGAATGAAATGCTGGAAGAGGAACTCAATGAAAGACTGGCCCCTGCGGGCATTATTATCAAGGAAGCCAGGATCAGTCACCTTGCTTATGCACAGGAAATCGCCGGAGCCATGTTGCAACGCCAACAGGCAACTGCTATCGTGGCGGCCAGATTCAAGATTGTGGAAGGGGCCGTGGGAATGGTGGAGCTGGCATTGCAGCAATTGTCTAAAAAGGATATTGTAACCCTCGATGAAGAAAAGAAAGCAGCCATGGTGAGCAACCTGATGGTGGTATTATGCGGAGAACGTGGGGCACAGCCTGTATTGAATACCGGTTCCCTATATCAATAATATGAAACCAAGGACACCTATGAGGCAGGAAAAGTACTACGACTGGATTTTCGAGGAGGAACAACGTCTTCCCGAAAATTGGCGGTGGATATTCGTAGTATTCATTCTCGCTATTTCCATCCTGCCCTGGTTGATTACCGGATTTGATCACAGGCCAGATGAGCCTGGTATTCTCAAGGCATTATTTTTCGTGCTGCCTTTGGACCTGATTGTAATTTTGGCCTTCTACTATACAAATTTGCAATTGAAAGTGTCGGCTCAGGAATTGAGCGTGCGTCTGTTCCCGTTTCAATTGAAATCCAGGATCATCAGGATGGAAGATGTGCAGGAAGCAACCGTCCGGAGAGCACCCTGGCTGAAATATGGTTTGCACTGGGTACCCGGATTCGGCTGGGCCTATCGCATCCGTGGTGTATATGGTATTCAATTGATGACGAAGAATGGAAGAAGAATATTCGTAAGCTCGGGGAACCTGTCGGCATTCACTACCGCAATGGAAAAAGCGCTGGGAAGAAAAATAGCGGGCATGAGTCCGGGAATTGCAAATACCGACCGATTCTGAAATATTATGAATCATCTTTAACTTATCATGGAGTGCTGAATTCGAAAAAAATTTTTGTCCTGCGAATAGAAGACGCTACCTATCGTGCATTGGAAAAATGGGCCTCGGATGAATTCCGGAGCGTAAACGGGCAAATTGAGTGGATCATTGATAAGGCCTTAAAAGATGCAGGTAGGAGGCCTAAAGAAAAAGCTGATTCAAAGTCTGGTCATAAAAAATGAGTTTAGCTTTCCTGCGGCTGTTATGATTATTGATGTATTCATTTGTGTCAATGTTGGATGTATCCCTTACTGTTTCGAGCAATTTCTTTAAAAGCGAAATCAATTCTGATCTTATTTAAGTTAACAAGAATATTGGTTCCATTTGATATTCCAATTT
>CALFNL010000324.1 GCA_937902875.1 uncultured Bacteroidota bacterium
TATTACCGGTTGAAGATAACCGTCTCCAGGGGAAGGACTAATTATTCCAAACTTATGGTGGTGCAGCTTTATCGTACCAGCACTCTGTCGTTGGTAAGTGTTACTCCCAGCCCCACTTTAAATGACATACACATAAATGTACAACTGAAAGACAGGGCTTTTGTGAATATGAAGATAAAGGATGAGTCAGGACAGGAGGTCATGAAGAAAAGAATTCAGGGTATGGAAGGACTTAACCAGTACCAGTTGGAGGGAAGCGGAAAAATGTCTCCCGGCCATTATTTCCTCGAAATCATCATCAACAACACAGAAACCCTGATCGTTCCATTGATCAAGAGTTAAACCGAAAGAACTCAGCGTTTTCCAAAATACCCCGTTTGAGATTAGCCAAACTTAGCGTAGGAACTGATTCCTGCGCTATTTTATTTTCGGGAATTGAGATAAGTTTGAAGATCCTCCACGTATTCTTCAAATGCTTTTCTCCCCTTTGGCGTAATCCTGCAAATAGTTTGAGGGTAATTGTCCTTGTATTGTTTCACAACTTCAATATATCCTGCCTCCTTCAATTTGCTTATCTGGACGCTTAAATTACCTGCCGTAGCATTAGTCTTTTCTTTGAGATAATTGAATTCCGCTTCTTTCACGCCAATAAGCAGAGAAATGATCGCCAGTCTTAACTGGGAATGTAATATGGGATCCAGGTCTTTAAACATGCATGTCCAGCTTTCTATATTGTCTTTTTAATAAATGACCAGGTATGATGTAGCTGATCAATATGGCCAGGCCGCACAATAATATATTGTAGTCAATTGGTGTGAAGGTTGAAATCAAAGCCAGGCACCAACTGCCAATTGCGCCCCATATCAGTGGGTAGAATTTCAACACCCTCCCAGTTACGAAGCAGCCCAAAGCATACAGCATCATGTAAAAGGTATAGCAACCCTCCCATCCAAATCTTACAAACGCGAAATCGAATAAAATATAAGAAACCACGATGGCAATCCAAAGATTGTCCAGACTCTCACTTACATAGGTTTTCGCTTTCTTTTGCCCGCGTCCCTTTACACCGTGATAAATGGAGAATATGATCCCTATGAACGTGATGTTCCAAATGAGGTAATGATAAGGGTATTGAACCAGTACTTTTAATACAAATTGTCCTATACAGCCAATGAATACGAGCCAGCCCCAAAGCAGAAAATAATAACTGTTATCCGCCACTGTGAACTTTGTTTTTTCGATCATCGCCTGAATCACCCGGATGCTGTCTTCAGGAGAAAAATTTTCATTTTGCATTTTTATAATTTTATCATACAAGGAATGAAGGCATTAAAAACGAAATTCCGGCTATACCGTATATCCATATCTTCCGGTTCTGACCATCGCCAACTGTTCGCTGGTAGAAGAATGAGCCACTGACCCGACTCCATTGCCAAACCTAATTCAAATAGCAAGTGATCAGTGGCCCTTTATTGATATTAACCCTCTATACAATTTCAATCCTGGCTACTATTTGCACAGGGAATAAAAATATTTAGTTGTTGAAAGGCCCCATTGAGGAGAAATGCTGGATTCAGGCTTAAAACTTTCATATTTTTTTATGGCTGCCTCAAATAAGGCCTTGGCTTCGGTCTTGCTTCCTCCATATTGCTCCGGCGTATAAAATTTGTCTTGCCCTTCCAATAAAAGCGTTCTGGGGTTCTCGGGATTCAGTTCCTTGGCTTTAGCCAGTGCTTCAGTTGCCTCTGGTCCATTTGTCTGCCAGCGGTTCATAGGATCCGCCATCAACCTGAGGGTGGCGATCATTTTTTTGACTATATATATTTCAGAATTCTGCCCCGCCAGTTCTTCAGCCTTTTTAATTAATTCTTCCGATTTGTCGGCGATAGGATCAATGACTGAGGGGCTGGGAGTTTGCCCATTATTGGATAGCATATAACCCGATTTAGCTTGCATTAATGCTGCATAGTAATAGGGAAGCCATTGGTTCTTTTCTGCGTCTCCGATGCGCTGGAAGGAATTAGCCAGATCAATCAATGCGGCGGACGTCATCGTGCTGTCCACTGCTGCCATCTTAGACTCCATCGTCTTTACATATTTGTCGCTTTGGCCCACAACACTCATTGAGGTTATGAAGGCCAGTAAAATTGCAAATACCTGTTTCATTTTGATGTATTTTGGTTTTTTAAGTTAATTCAAAATAAGCCTTTAAGCTTTTTACAAATTATTGTTTATTGCATCTTGTGTTCTATCAATCCCAAAACTGATGAAGGCGCCCAGATAAACAAAAGTCTTCACAGGTGGTATAACCGCTTCTTTGCGGGATCCATTATATGAATATTGATAGTTATACACCTGGTTGATCCCGAAAATATTGCTCACAGACAATACGTAAACAGTAAACATCTTTGAATTCTGCTTTCCAATACCAGGTATATAATTAATGCTGAAGCTCACATTATTGTAATCGGGCGTCTTTCCAATATCATCGAATTTGTATGCATGAGTATTGTCGTCATATCCGATATAATAATAAGGGCGGCCAGTGGCGAAATTATAGGAAGCATTGAGACCGGTTTTCCATTTTGTCACGAATTTTTTCAAGACCAGGGATGCCGTATGCCTGGCGGCGAAACTGGGTTGGATGGCATGGGGGAAATTCAGGAAGTCTCTTTTCGTGTCCAGGAATGAATAAGATATCCAATAGTCAAGGTTGCGCACTGTTTTCTTATCGCGCCAAAATATTTCAAAACCTCTGGCGTCCCCATATCCATTGTTATTGGCCGCCGACATTTGTTGGCCATAATAGGTAAAATCAGTCTTTATTAGATTCTCATATTTCTTATAAAATGCCTCAAGCCTCAGGGTTACCAGATCACTGACTCTTTGAAATTGCAGGATATAATGAGTTGCCTTTGCAAAACCAAGGGGATTGACACCAGGCAGGTATTGCGTTTCAGGATCCTGGTAGAATATTCCGTAGGCCAGTGAGGCCTGGCTTTGCCTGCTCAATTTGTAAGCCAATGAAACCCGCGGTGCAAAATTCACCTTGTTCAGCAAAGCAGAATGTTCAAAACGGGTGCCTAGTTTGGCAGCCACATCGTTGGTTATATAAATATCTGTTTCTGCAAATGCCGTTGCCAGATTTTCCCTGATTCGGCTATTAAATGCCTGTCCATTATAGTTAGTGAAGTCGGAACGGTCATTGCTGTAATTGTATTCGCCCCCGAAGCGAATCATGGTCAGACCCTGCAGTCTTCTTTCAAGGACCATTTTGGCGTTCAGGTAGTCGCCCTTTTGAATGAGCCCGAAATTCTTGAATTCGAGGCCCTGCAAAACCACCTCTTTGTCATCCCGGTCATTCAGGCGGCTGTTGATATCATTCTTATTATTGGAATAAGAGAGACCGGCATTGAGTTTTAATTTCCATCCGATATTTTCCCTGTACGACAGGTTGTGATACATGTTGAAGTTCTTCAGTGCAAACGCTTCCTTATAACCGAGAGTGTCTATGCTGGGAGTACGGAATGCCAATTGATTGGCACTGAAATAACCGTAATATTTCAAGATGCCGGTCTTGGAAGTCTTTATTCTGAAATTGGCGTCTCCCGTATGATAGACGGGATAACTGCTGTATTCCTGAACGGATTTGTATAATTTGATAGCCAGCGCCGGGTTCGTGTAGCCATAACTGATACCCCATGAGGATTTCTTGTTCTTGGAAAGTTTCTGGTACCCTCCATTAACACCGATAACGGATATTCCCACGGTGGCCTGAGTTCTTTCCGGAAGGTCTATGGATTCCAGGATCAGCGCCGAAGACAATGCCTGTCCATATAGGGCGGAATATCCACCGGTGCTGAATACGGTTCCGCTGAACAGGAATGGAGAAAATCGTCCTCTTTGCGCAATATTGGGTACACTGCTGTAAAAAAAATTGTTCACCAGCGTACCGTCAATGAAAATTTTAGATTCCGTAGCGGTTCCACCCCGCACAAACAGGCCCTCATGGTCTCCCACCTGCTGTGCGCCTGGCAGTGTTTTCAACGCACCTGTAATATCTCCATTCCCACTCGCCGTTGTAACTATATCCATGGGAGATAATACGGTGGTCTTTTTCTTGTCGCTGGCTTCGAATGTTCCGGCCGTAATCACCACCGCCTTAAGCTCGCTCACTTCTTCCTTCATTTGCAGATCCACATTGATAATTGAAGCACCTATTTCGATAGTCTGCTCAGCCGGACGATATCCAATGAAGCTGGCCACGATGATCTGCCTTCCCTTTTCGGTAGTAGTAAAACTAAACCGGCCACTGGAATCCGTTGTAGCGCCGTCATATCCATCCTTCAGGCTTATGCTCACTCCTATCAAGGCGTGTTTCTTATTGTCTGTGACCCTGCCACTGATGGTGGTTTGTGTAAACCCGGGTTGCAATGCCAGAATGAACGCTACGAATGACAACCAAATCTTCATTTTGGTATTTTTGTTACAAACATAAAGTAGTTTATTTTATAAACCAAATCATTTCACAGTTACTTTTTAAAAAAAATGTCCCCCCGGGTGGGAGGACCTTTATAATAATAGTCAGATGATTTATCCTATTTTTTTATCACCAGGCGTTCGTGCTCATAGCGATCATTGATCCGGAGCAGGATAGTATAAATGCCATCGCTCAATTGGCCAAGCTGGTTGAGAGTAATTGTATTATTTCCGGCTTCAATTTTTTCAGTACGGCGAAGTACCAGTTTGCCGGTCATATCCACCAATTTAATTTCCACCTCACCCTTCAATGAAGAGTACAAGCTGATATTCACGGAAGTCGAGGCCGGATTGGGCATGATCCTGATCCTGTCTGATGCGAGTGAAGTCAATCGCACCACCAGCACATTGCTGTATTTAGATTGTCCGTCTTTATTAACCACCTTGATGCGATAGTAAACAATATTGCTGTTAACGTTCAGATCATAATCCTGGTAAGTGAGGGTTACAGGAACATTCAGCGGCACCGCGTTATTTACTGTTCCGATTGTAGAAAAATTTGTTCCGTCGGTTGAGCGCTCTACATCAAAATGATCTATCTGGTCGGTGCTGACCACTTTCCAGGTAAGATTTACCGCATCGCTATGTTGTACCGCGCTGAACTGGAGAAAATCAATTGGTAAAATAACGCAAGGCTGCACGGTTATGGTTACCTGCGCACAGGCAGTTATGTTACAATCTCCCTCTGCTCTCACATAATAGGTTGTGGTAACTGCAGGCTGCACAGAAATAATACTACCTGTGCCCACAGGCGTGCCACCACAACTTCCGCTATACCAGTGCCACGTGGCGTTAGTGCCCAATGAACCG
>CALFNL010000325.1 GCA_937902875.1 uncultured Bacteroidota bacterium
CTCCAGCTATAATGCCACGATTCCGTTTCAAATTTTCTGAATCCATATTTTTCCATGGTGGATAAGAGCAGATTCCTGTTGCGGAGAATTTCCTCTGAAAATCCGGAAAAACCCTGATGAGCGCTGTCGGTGAAATTGTCGAATCCTGTGCCCATATTTAATTCTTTTCCTGTTTTTGCATCCACGATAGTCAGGTCCACCGCGAGCCCCCGGTTATGCAGGGAACCTTTTGCCGGGTTGGCCACATATCTTTCATCGTGCACCAGCCGCCAGAATTTTTCGGTTACGCTGAAAGGCCTGTAAGCATCAAAAATTTTCAGGCTGAGCCCCTTCGTTTGCAGTTCCTGCTGCACTTTAGCCAGGGCCACTGCCGCGGGGAAACGCAGGAAGCTTACAGACAGACCAGGAGGATACATCTTTCGATGCATGAAATTCTGCTCCGTGGCATATCGCAGGTCAAGACGAATGCCTGGGATTTCCTTTTTGATATTTATCATCTTTTTAAGGCTGTCTCCTTGTATTGATTTGAGAAAGTCCTGCGTTTTGGTGATTATTACTGGTTGCCCGGAATCACCTGCAATGGATTGCGCCCGGGTTGAATGGGCAGGGCATACGAAAAACAATATTGCAACTATGGTATATTTGAGGGCTTTTGGTATATTGATCATTATTATTGAATTTACATCGCTTTCATTGGAAGATAGCATATCTTTTTTGATTTGAATTCACCTGAACTTATGATAAAGAAGTATGGCAGCCGGATGGTTTGGATCCTTATTCCGGCATTTGCATTTTTGGGCTCTTGCAATAATCCTCCGGCCAAACCCAAGCCGGTAGAGATTGTTCAAAAACCGGAAGACCTCAATTTGAAGGTGAATGAAAACATCAATAGCATACTTGATTTTGCCGCAGGAAATGACGGGAAAGTGGATGACAGTATCAGGCTGGCCATGGAGCCATATGTGAATGAATGGTATAAGAATAGAACCACGACCAGAACCTGGAGCGATCAGAACCATTGGCTATCGTGGGGAGATTCGATGTTTCATTTTGTTGAACAGTGCGAATATTACGGTCTCTTTCCATCGGATTATCATTTCAGGCAATTGGAATCATTGCGCAGCAGGTTTACCTATGATTCGCTTGCGATGATTGACGCAGCCTTGTGGTCTCGTGCAGACATCATGCTTACTGATGGCTTCATGAAGATAGTCAGGGACCTGAAATTGGGCCGCCTGGATCGCGATAGTGTTACGCTCAACAAGGATACGGCTTTGAAAGCAGGTTTCTATTTTGGGCTGCTAAATAAAATACTCGATGGCAGCAGCCTCACCGCTTCCATGGATTCGCTTGAACCCCGGATAAGAGGATACAGGGAGTTGAGGCTGGCGCTACGGGATTTCGTGGACACCATGGACAGGACCAAATACACCTATCTTGCCTATCCTTACACTGATTCTGCGGCTTTTGCAAGGCAACTTCAAACGCGACTTTTTGAAAGTAGTTATATCACTTTTAATACAAGACCTGCCGACACCGCCGAACTCGCCTATGCCATCAGAAAATGCCAGGTTGACAAAGGCCTCAAGCCCGATGGCAGGGCAGGACCCGTTTTAGTGAAAGTGCTGAATAACACGGATCCTGAAAAGCAGAAAAGAATTGCCATTAAGCTTGACCGTTATAAACAATTGCCAGACAGCCTGCCAAAGAGATATGCCTGGGCAAATCTCCCTGCCTTTCAACTGCAGGTATGGGATACCGATACACTTAATTTTGAATCGAGGATCATCATAGGGCAACCGCAGACCCGGACGCCCTTGCTGACCAGTGAAATCAGCAATTTCATTACTTTCCCGCAATGGACAGTACCCTATAGCATCATATTTAAAGAGATGCTTCCCAAGATCCAAAAAAACGTTGATTTTCTTGCCAGGGAGAACCTGATGGTGGTTGATAGGTATGACAGCATCATAGACCCCCATACCATCAACTGGAAAAAACTGAATAAAACTAATTTCCCATATCTGCTGAAACAGCGGCAGGGAGACGATAATTCCCTGGGGGTGATAAAATTCAATTTCAGGAATAAGTACAGTGTGTATATGCACGATACCAATGCCCGCGGACTATTCTCCAGGAGCTCCAGGGCGTTAAGCCATGGCTGTGTGCGGGTGCAGCAATGGCAGAAACTGGCCAGATATTTGATCCGGAATGATACGACCACTTATCACAAAGACACTGTTGTGGCCTGGCTAAAACGACAGGAAAAACATGTGGTGGGATTTTCGGAAAAATTGCCGTTGTTTATCAGGTATTTCACCTGCGAGGCTTCCAATGGGCACATAAAATTTTATGATGACATTTACGGCGAGGATAAATTCCTGCGAGAGAAATATTTCGGTATAAAGTAGGCGAAGTTTCTTGTCCATAAAATTTTTCTATGAAACCAATCTTACTCTTTTGCATTGGCTTCTTATTCATTCATTCCTCCGGCGCGCTTGGTCAGGAAAGAACCAAGGCGACCCATAAACGGAATGTTGCTGATTCAATTGAATATGGCATGGCCAGTTATTATGGGAATAAATTCCAGGGCAGGCTCACAACCTCCGGTGAAAAATTCGATCAGAACAAATTAACTGCCGCACACAATGGATTGCCGCTGGGAACCTGGGTAAGGGTTACCAATCTGCGGAATAACCGTTCCGTGATTGTGAAAATCACAGACAGGATGCATCCCAAAAACAAAAGACTAATTGATTTATCCAGGAGCGCCGCCGAGAAGTTGGGATTTGTCAAATCCGGACTCACTAAAGTTAAGGTGGAAGTTATGGGCAAGAAGCGTCATCACCCCAAAGCGAAAAAATAATTTAATTTCAATCTTTACCATCAACCTGCTATTTTTGTCGAGCTATCAATAAAACCCGCGTTATGAGAAAACCATTATTATGCTTGCTGGCAATGGGTATTCTATCTGCTGCCATTGCCCAGGAAAATGCTATCAAATATCCAAACAAAAAAAGATCTACGCTCGGCTTTCAATTTACACTGCATGATTTCAAAACTGCTGCAGATCTGAACAACACATCCATATCCAGAGTATGGGACCAAAACCAGTGGCACAATCTCAGCCGGATGAATTCGGGTCTGGCAATTTCTTACCTGCAAGGCCTCACTGATTATATAGAATTCATGGCCAGGCTGGGCATCTCTTCTGTAACCTATCCCGTGCCAGGGAAAACTGGTAATGAAGAGGCGGTGTTATGGGAATCCGACGCTAATCTTCTTTTCAAACTTCTCAATGATCATTATTGGATGACCCCTTATGCTTCGGTTGGAGCCGGAGTGTCTAAATGGAAGGGCTATTATGGCGCTTACCTGCCCCTTGGCCTGGGATTGGAAGTAAATCTTAACGATGGAAGCTTCCTGATGTTTAGCTCTGCATACCGGGTGGCAGCCACTACCGGCACCACGGCCAATCATCTCTTCTATAGCATGGGAATTGGTGTGCCCCTGGGTCAGAAAAAACCAGTTGCCATGGCTCCGCCACCTCCGCCTCCTGTGGTTGAGCCCCCTAAAGACAGTGACCATGATGGTATCATTGATTCATTGGATGCCTGCCCCGATGTTGCTGGTGTGGCTAAATTTAATGGATGCCCCGATACAGATAGTGATGGCATACCGGATAAGGATGATAAATGTCCGAATGTTGCAGGACTGGAAAAATACCAGGGCTGTCCCATTCCCGATACGGATGGCGATGGTATTAATGATGAAAAGGATAAATGCCCAACTGTGGCAGGATTGGAAAGATACCAGGGTTGCCCTATTCCCGACACCGATGGAGACGGAGTAAATGATGAAGAAGATAAATGCCCCGAGATTGCAGGAACCGCGCAATTCAACGGATGTCCTGCTGTTATTTTTGAAGCGAAGAATATTCAGTTCCTTACTGGCAGTGCTACAATCCTCAAGGCTTCGAATGTTCACCTTGACAAAGTAGTGAGTTATCTCAAGGAAACGCCTGAAGCAAAGATTGACGTAAATGGCTATACGGATAATACCGGAAAAGATGCAGC
Organism: uncultured Bacteroidota bacterium; assembly: GCA_937902875.1. GTDB lineage: Bacteria > Bacteroidota > Bacteroidia > Chitinophagales > Chitinophagaceae > PSRI01. Next base: position 4,077 of record CALFNL010000325.1, read on the forward strand.
CAATTTGAAATTGTCGCAACGCAGGGCCGAAGCGGTTAAGGCATATTTTGTGAAGAAAGGCATAGCCGCAGACCGGATCGGGACCCAGGGCTTCGGGGCCTCAGATCCTATTGCCGATAATAATACCAAGGAAGGCAGGGCGCAGAATCGCAGAACAGAATTTTCCTTTCACAGGTAAGGGAAACATTCATATAATTAAATAGAAAAAACCCTCCAGGCCGGAGGGTTTTTTAATACTATTTGTTGACTACTTTCATATTCACAGGATCCCAATGAATGATCTTGCCTGTAAAATAGCTTTCATTGCAGGCGATACATGGCGCGCAGGCACGGAATCCAAAACTGGCGTCTTCAACAATGGGCTTTCCTGAGCGAACCCCTTCAAAGAAATTCACAAAATGATTATAATGTTCGTCGTCTGTATCGGCTTCCTTATAAACCGTATCGCTGAATTTCTCGGCGCGACGATCAGCATCTGAATATTTTGCATTGTATTGCTTTTCAAATTCCTCCTGGATGGCCTTGGGAAAAGTACTAAATGAATCCCATCCTCCATAGCCAGGCGCCCTGGGAAGTTTTTCTTTTTTCAGGGTAAATCCTCCATATCCCAGGTCAATAACACCATCTGTACCTATATAATGAGTATATCCGGTTTCGCCATTGCCACTCGCAAAATTCACCCGAAGCGTTAATTGGAATGCTGCATGCTTTTCAGTTTCGGGATAATCGAGAATTGCTGTCATCACATCCGGAACATTACGCCCGTCTTTCCAATAGCTCAGTTGACCTGTGGCATAGATCTTTTCGGGACCCAGCGAGCCCGTAATGAAATGTATTCCTGAAATGAGATGAACGAAGAGATCTCCTGCTACACCGGTTCCATATTCGCGATAATTGCGCCATCTGAAAAATCGGTTGGCCTCATAGGGAAGTTTCGGAGCATTCCCAAGATATCGGTCCCAATCTACGGTTTGGGGTGATGCATCGGGAGGGATGGAATATTGCCAGGCGCCAAGTGCGCTATGCCTGTCATTACTGGCTTCTATGCAATTCAATCTTCCAATTTCTCCCGCTTCATACAATTTCTTTGCCGCGGCGAATCTTGAACTGCTCACACCCTGGCTGCCCACCTGCAAAACAGCCTTGGTCTCTTTCTGCACCCTGATCACTTCCTGGCCCTGGTCCAGGTGATGCACCATGGGCTTTTCGCAATAGACCGCCTTTCCTTTTTTCATGGCGTCAATTGCAATTCGATTATGCCAGTGGTCTGAAGTGGCGATTATCACCGCGTCAATATCTTTTCGATCTAATAATTCCCTGTAATCTCTTGTGGTGGCTATGGAATTTCCATATACTTCCTTAGCGCGTGTGAGGCGTCCGTTATATAGGTCGGCTACTGCCGCCAGTTCAATACCTGGCACTTTAAGGGCGGTATTCACATCATTGAATCCCATGATGCCCATGCCGATGGCAGCCACGCGGATCTTATCGTTTGAACTGATCCTGTTTTCGGAAACAGGGATGGTTTTTCCTTTTTTGGAGGAAGCAATCGCAGACAGGGAGCCTGCAGAAAGCAGGGCCGCTGACCCGCCTATTTGCCTGATGAATTTTCTTCTGCTTGTCATGAGTAGTCGGTTTTTTTTGAGGTGCACATATTACGAAAATCCTGTGGCGCTATGAAAATTTTATCCAGAAAAATGAATTTCAAATATGTGTGATTAATTCAGGACGATCATGGTTTTCCTTTGATTTAGGCCATAAAAAAAGGTCACACTATGGTAACCTTCACGTTAAATATTGTTTATGCAAAATATGTTATCTGTAGCCGATCATAGTCTTGGTGGCGTAACAACCTCCTTTGGATGCAGTGCATGAGTTCATTACAAAACCGATCGTGATCATAAACAAAAGAATGGCAATGAATTTCTTCATTTTTGTGATTTTAAGGTTTGAACAATACAGATTAATTAAAGCTGGCGCTCGTAGGAGTAGGAATAACCATTCTTCAATTGGGGATTGGAATTACTGCGAAAGGTTGTGTTACATTACAAAATAACAAACTTAATGCCAGATAATCAAGGATCGGAATTTGAATTAGGCGTGAATTTCAGGAATAATTTTTGCTAAACCAGCGCACTTATATACTTTTACTCCGGTACCTCAAACAGAAGTGCCGGGATATTCAGATTCTATTTCAATTATTGTCATGGCTTTACAATTAACCCGTCCTTTAGCATTTATAGACCTGGAAACTACCGGCGTGAATCTGGCAATTGACCGAATCGTTGAAATCGCAATTGTTAAATTGTTGCCGGATGGAACCAGGCAGGTAAAAAGAAGGTTGATCAATCCCCAGATTCCCATCCCAAAGCAATCCTCAGACATACATGGCATCACCGATGAGATGGTGAAAGACGCACCTTCCTTTAAACAGGTGGCCAATGAAATGCGCCAGTTCCTGGATAATTGCGATATGGCTGGCTACAATTCCAACCGCTTTGATCTTCCCCTCCTGGTAGAGGAATTTCTGCGTTCCGGGCTGGAATTTGATGTTACGTACCGGCACCTGGTGGATGTTCAGAAAATATACCATTTCATGGAGCCACGCACTTTGAGTGCCGCCTACAGATTCTATTGCGAAAAGATCCTTGAAGATGCGCATAGCGCTGAGGCTGATGCGATAGCGACATGGGAAGTTCTGGAAGCCCAGTTGGAGAAATATTCCCAATTAGGCTCCACTGTTGAATCAATTATCAAATTCACAGGACAGGAACAAATTGTGGATTTCGCACGTCGCTTTATTATGGAAAATGGGATAGAAATATTTAATTTCGGTAAGCATAAGGGCCGTCCGGTGGCCGATGTACTCAAGGCCGAACCGCAATATTATGATTGGATGATGAAGGGCGATTTCCCGATGCATACCAAACAAAAACTGACTGAAATCCTCAACCGAACTTTGTTAAAGAAAGCGTAAAATGCTGGCCCTCAACTTTCGAAAAAATCTAAGGGGTAATTTTGTATATTAGGCAATTAGGGCAGAAATCTATTTCTCTTGGAAAAACTGGTTATCATACCTACTTATAATGAGAGCGAGAACATCAGCGCTATTCTGAACGCTATTTTTGGTTTGGATAAGGATTACCATGTGCTGGTGGTAGATGACAATTCGCCCGATGGTACGGCTTCCATTGTGAAGAGCCTGCAGCGGCAGTATCCTAATCAATTGTTCCTGGAACAAAGGGCCGAAAAAAGGGGATTGGGCACCGCCTATATCCATGGTTTTAAATGGGCCATTGACAAAGGATACAGGTATATCTTTGAAATGGATGCCGATTTCAGCCATAATCCACAGGATCTGGAAAGGCTTTACGAGGCTTGCAGATTCGGCGCCGACGTGGCCATTGGATCCCGTTACGTAAAAGGGGGAAAGACCGAAAACTGGGATTGGGACCGGAATATTCTCTCAAAAGGTGGAGCATTATACACCCGCCTGATCACCTGGATGCCGGTGAAAGATCCTACTGCCGGATTCATTTGCTACAAGAAGGCTGTTCTGGAAACCATCAACCTCGACGAGATTAATTTCGTTGGATATGCATTCCAGATAGAAATGAAATTCGCCGCCTGGAAACTGGGATTCAAGATTGTGGAAGTATCCATCACTTTCATCGACAGGAAATTCGGCTCCTCTAAAATGAACAGGGGAATCGTGAAAGAAGGCGTATGGGGCGTTTTGACCATACAATGGCAAAGCATGTTCAAGAATTATCGCCGGAGAGTAAGGAATAAATTCGTACCGGTTCCGGCCACTGTTGTCAATGAGATGATTCGTTAAAAATTTCGGGCCTGAATATTTCGCGCAAGTGTCGGGGCCTTCCTTCCAAGCATAAATGCCCGGCCCGATTATTCAGAGATCCAAAGTCATACGCATATTTCTCTCTGCATACACGCTGCCACAAAATCACCAGGCAAATACTCCATGAAGAAAGCTTTTTTGCAACTGCATACTGCCATTTTCCTGGCAGGTTTCACAGGAGTGCTGGGCAGGCTGATAACCCTGAATGAGGGCCTGCTGGTGTGGTGGCGTATATTCCTTACCGTTGTTACTCTTGCCATAGTGTTCCTCTTCAGCCGGCAATTACGAATGCCCGCCGCGCCTACCCTGGCCAGGATTGGCGCCGTGGGAGCGCTCGTGGCCCTTCACTGGGTATTTTTTTATGGCAGCATCAAATATTCCAATGTATCCATATCACTGGTTTGTTTTTCCGCCATTGGATTCTTCACTGCTTTTTTTGAACCACTCATTTTCAGGAGGCGTATTGACTGGCTGGAAGTGGCCTTTGGCCTGCTGGCTATTTTGGGAGTTTACCTGATCTTTCATTTTGACCCTCAGTACAAAACCGGTATCATCCTGGGATTGACCTCCGCAATGCTGGCGGCACTGTTTCCCATCTTCAATAAGAAATTATTGGAAGAAACAGATCCACAATCATTGACATTTTTCGAGTTGTCTGGAGGCTTACTGGCCCTGAGCCTTTTATTGCCTTTTTATGTCAAGGCATTTCCTCCTGACCATTTGATCCCAACCAGAGCCGACTTCCTGTGGTTATTAGTGCTGAGCTGGTTTTGCACTGTACTCGCTTTTAATCTTTCCATAAGTTCTCTGAAAAGGATTTCTCCATTTACCGTTAACCTGAGTTACAACCTCGAACCCATATATGGGATCTTTTTGGCATTTGTTATTTATCACGAGAACCAATACCTGAGTATTGGTTTCTATTATGGGTTTGCGCTCATCATGCTCACCGTTGTGCTGCAGACCATTCGTTTGTATAAAACCCATCGCCGAAAGTAGTTTAGCCTTAAATTGTGAAGTAATTTCAAAACCCGCATGATATGAGAAGAATCTTTTTGGGAATGGGCCTGCTTATTCCATTTTTTGTTTCTGCTCAAACTAAAAGACCACTCGATCATACCGTTTACGATAATTGGCAAAGCCTTGGTGAAAAGCGAATCAGTAATGATGGTAAATGGGTGCTCTATACCGTAGATCCTCAGGAAGGAGATGGAGAATTGGTGATTCAATCCACAGGAACTTTACAAAAAAGGGTATTTCCAAGGGGCTATGAGGGTCTCATTACCGAAGACAGCCGCTTTGCGATTTTCAAGATAAAACCTTATTACTCGCAAACAAGACAGGCGAAGATCCATAAGAAGAAACCCGAAGATTACCCCAGGGATTCCCTCGCCATATTTGAACTGGGCCAGGATAGTGTTATAAAGATTGCCAGGGTAAAATCTTACCAGGTTCCTGAAAAAGGATTTGGACTCCTGGCATATCTGATGGAAAAATCTCCGGCCGATACTGCCAGAAAATTCGAGAAAATGGATTCCACGATGAGAAGCCTTGACTCAGCCAACCGGGTACTTTCGCAGCCACTCATTGAAAAAACAAAGAAGAAAAAAGCACGAAGGGGCATCAATGATATACAGCAGGATCAGGGTTTCCCAAATGTTCAGCAAGAAGCTGAGGAGGCATTTGAAGATCCCGTTGCAAATCCCGGTTCCGAAGAAGGAACCGAGCTTGTAGTTACCAACCTGACTACCGGACAAAGAAAGTCATTCAATTTTGTGAGTGAATACAAATGGAGCAAGTTTGGAAATATTCTGGTCATGGAAGCTGGGCCCAACAATAAGGACAGCCTGAGCAAGAGAAATGTCGCCATCTGGCGCACCGCAGAATCAAGAGTGGATACCATTCTCAGAGGAGGCAATGATTTCCGCAACTACGCGATTGATGAAAAAGGATACCAGGTTGCTTTCCTGGCCGAAAGGGATAGTAGCGCAAAAGCCCTGCAAAAATTTTATAAGCTTTGGCTTTGGAAGAATGGCCAGGATAGCGCTTCGATGATCCTCGATAAGAATAAGATTGGAATGCTCATTGGCTGGACGGTGAGTGAAAACGAAAAATTGAGTTTTAGCAAATCCGGATTACGTTTATTCCTGGGTACGGCTCCCATTCAACCCCCAAAAGATACCAGTCTGGCAGAAATTGACCTCGTAAAACTGGATATCTGGAATTATAAGGATGATGACCTGCAAACAATGCAGTTGAAAAATCTCGACCGGGAATTGAAGAGAAGTTATGCCGCAATGATGAACATGGATCAAGACATATTCGTGCAATTGGCAGACAAATCGTTGCCACAGGTAATCACCACAAAAGAGGGCGATGGTTCACAGTTCATTGGTATAAGCGATACCGGCAAAAGAATTCCCCTGCAATGGGAAGGAGAGACCCATAAAGATATCTACAGTATCAATCCCTCCGACGGTTCCAGGATACTGGTGAAAAAGAATTTGTCGGGCCAGGTTTCGGCATCTCCCAAAGGCAATTATATTCTTTGGTATGACGCGAAATCGCGCCAGTATTTTGATTGGAATGAAGGTGTAACAAGGAAGATATCAGCCAGGGTGAGGACCAAACTCTACAATGAAGAATTTGACATGCCTGATGATCCCAATCCCTACGGATTGGTGCGCTGGACAGAAAACGACTCCTTTGTTTTGGTATATGACCGTTACGATATTTGGCAACTTGATCCCAAAGCGGTTGACCCACCCTGTAACCTCACGGGC